>CALMEC010000284.1 GCA_937862675.1 uncultured Actinomycetes bacterium | reverse complement strand
CACACGACTGCTCGGCCCGGATTTCGCGCCGAACGCCCGCGCCGTCGATGCCGAACGCGAGGGCGTGTGGCTTGCCGGATTCGCCGCCCTGCCGACCTATCACCGGGGCACGGCGGCCCACGTACATGCCACCGTCAACGGGCGGCCGGTGCGCGACAAGCTCATCTCGGGCGCCGTGCGCGCCGCCTACATGGACTTCCTGCCCGCGGACCGCCACCCGGCGCTGCTGCTCGGCGTGACCTGCGACCCGCGCCTCGTCGACGTCAACGTACATCCGGCGAAGTCCGAGGTGCGCTTCCGTGACCCCGGCCTGGTGCGCGGGCTGATCGTCGGCGCGCTCAAGCGGGCGATCGCCGACGCGGGGCATCTGGCCTCCTCCACCGGCGGCGCGCGCACGCTCGATCGCCCCGATGAGGGTGGCCCCCGTCATCAGGGTGTCGTCGACCACCGAGACCGGGGTGCCCTCCTCGATGAACGGCCCGTCGATCCAGTTCTGGAAGCCGTACTTGGAGGCCGCGCCGCGAACGAAGAAGCCGTTCCAGCGCACGGAGTCCGACCATGCCGAGGCGGTGATGGCGCAGACGAACGCGTCGGCCGAGCTGCTGGGGCCTCCGACCGCACGGGGGGCGGACGGCGCGAGGGCCCGGTACCCGAGGTGTCCGGCGAGTCGTGCCCCCTCGGGATCGAGCAGGACCTGCCGGGCGTCGAAGTAGTGGGAGGAACGTCCCCCGCCGGACATGGCCACCGATTCGCGAAGGAGCGCACGCTCACGGAGGGTTCGGCGGAGAAGGTCGCGCACGTCGGAGTCGTTCATCCGGACGATGCTAGATGGTCGGCTCACGGTCTCGTGGCGCCGCGAACGTCCCGGGTGGGCGAGGGCGGATGATCCCCCGCCCTCGCCCACCCGACCGCAAGGAAGGACACCGCCCTGTCTAGTCCCGGCGCCCGGCGACAGCCCGGCATCCCCGTCCCGTGGAACCCACCCGTCGGGCGCACGCGTCAGGAACGTCCGTGCCGATTCCCGGCGGCACTCACCGCACCCTCCGTCTCCCCGATCGCCGGAATGCCCCGATCCCCCGGCGGATCCGCGTCCGTGCCTCACCGGAGGACGAACGGCACGACCCCGGCACCCGGACACGCCGGATCGCGTGGTGCGCGCGGCGCCCGCCGCACGCACCACGAAGGACGAACGTCGCCACCGGCGCACCGCGCGGGGACGACGTGTCGGCGAGACGGCCCCGCGCCACCGACGGTGGATCCATCCGGTCGGCGGCGTGCGGGAACGGGACGATCCAGACCCCGCGCTGCCACGGCCGCGGCAAGTACCGGCTGACGGGCTCGCCACTCCGGCGGGTCCGGGAAGGGGGTGCCCGGTATCCTCCGGGCACCCCCCGACCCAGGAGAAACGGTGACCAGCGTCACGCCCATCGCCACGCCCAATCCGAACGCCCTCAAGTTCCAGCTCGACCGGCCGGCGACGGACGGGAAGCCCGAGACGTTCCGTGAGGGATCCGATCCGGCGGACTCGCCCCTCGGCAATGCGATCTTCTCCCTGGGCGGCATCACCAACGTCTTCCTGACGGCCGACTTCGTCAGCGTGACCGTCTTCGACTCCGCGGACTGGGACACCCTGATCCCGAAGGTGACGGCGGCCATCGAGACCCACTTCGGCGCATGAGCAGCACCACCGGGCTCATCCTGAGCTACGCGATCGGGATCATCTTCGCGGTCGGCGGACTGCTCTTCATCCTCTTCCTCGACGAGCGCCGTTTCCTGTTCGGCATCCCGTACCTGGTGATCGGCCTGGTGCTGATCGCCGGGGTGAAGCGCAGCCAGCGCCGTCGCCCGCCGCCGGGAGATGAGGACACGCCCTCCCACTGAACCTCCTGGAGGCCGCATCCCCGTCCGGTGTGCGCCGAGACGGGCACCTCCATGCGATCGTGGATGTCTAGCCGATGGCGCGTGTCGCGCCCAGCTCGTGGGCGCACTCACGACGGAAACAGGCGACGACCTGGGCGACGGCCTCCTCCGGGGTGTCCACGAGCTCCAGCAGATCCAGGTCCTCGGACGCGATGTAGCGGCCCACCAGCCCGGTGATCCAGTCCATCATCGGCTTCCAGTGCCTCCGGCCCATGAGGATCACGGGGAAGTGCTCCACCTTCGCCGTCTGGATCAGCGTGAGGGCCTCGAAGAGCTCGTCGTGGGTGCCGAATCCGCCGGGGTAGATGATGAAGCCCTCTGCCGCCTTCACCAGCATCACCTTGCGCGCGTAGAAGTGCTCGAACGACACCCCGATGTCCACGTAGGAGTTCAGCTCCTGTTCGTGGGGCAGGATGATGTTGAAGCCGACCGACACGCCGTCGGCCTCCTTCGCACCGCGGTTGGCCGCCTCCATCACGCCGGGACCGCCGCCGGTCACCACCGCGAAGCCGCTCCGCACGAGCAGGTCCCCGGTGCGCCGCGCGCTGTCGTAGACCTCCGACCCCTCCCGGACGCGGGCCGAGCCGAAGACCGTGACTCCGGGGCGCCCGATGCGTCCCACGGCCTCGAAGCCACGACGGAACTCATCGGCGATCTCCTGGATCTGGGCCTCAGGCTCGCCGTCGACACGTTGGAGCATCTCGCGGTCGAATGGCTTCATGGTCACTCCTCGGTTGGGGTCGGTCGGGTTGACGGTCCGGCGGCGGGAGGATCGGCCGGAGACTCGGAGGGAAGGGTGACGGTGAACACGGAGCCCTGCCCGAGGGTCGACTCGACGTCGATCACACCGCCCAGGCGGTCCACCAGGCGTTTGACGATGGCAAGGCCGAGGCCGCTGCCGCCGTCGTCACGCGAGCGTGCGGTGTCCACCCGGTAGAGGCGGTCGAAGATCCGTGCCCGGTCCTCCGCCGCGATGCCCCGGCCGGTGTCGCGGACCGAGAGCGCTCCGCCCCCGTCATCGGCGGCGGAGACCGCCACGCGGACGGTTCCGCCACGCGGGGTCGCGGCCAGCGCGTTCGACACCAGGTTGGACAGGATCGTGTCGACATGTCGCGCGTCGCTGCGGACGATCACCCGGCCGCCACGGGCCTCGAGGGTGACCCCCGCATCGTGGGCACCCGCGGCGAAGCGGGCGACGGCCGTCTCGGCGCGATCGGCGAGGTCCACGTCGCCCACCTCGGCATCGGCGCCCTCGTCGAGGTCCCAGCGCGTGAGATCGCGCAGGTCGCTGACGAGGATGCGGAGTCGCGCCGCCTCGTCGCGGATGAAACCGAGCGCCTCCGCCCGGTCCTCATCACTGGCAGCGGTCCCGTCCCCAAGCGCGGCGGCGAACCCGTCGATCGCGGTGACCGGGGTCCGCAGTTCGTGCGCCACGTCCGCCAGGAAGCGGCGCTGGGAGGCGTCGGCCTCGGCCAGGCGGTCGGCCATGTGGTTGAAGGCGGCCGCGGCCCGGCCGAGCTCGTCGTTGGACTCGACGGCGCGGGCCGACCAGTCCCCGGACGAGAAGGAGGAGGCCGTGTCGGCGAGCCCCTTCACCTGCTGTCGCAGCCGCCGCGCCACGCTCTCCGCCAGCAGGTAGACGACCGTAGCGATGACACCGACGAGGGCGATGACGGCGACGATCACCCAGGACGACGCCGACGTCTGGTTGTACTGGCGTGCCAGGCGCACCTCGACCTCGCCGGAGGTCGCGGTCACCTCGGCGTCCTGGCGGCTGATCTGGGTCAGGTTGTACCAGAGCCCGCCATCGCCGACCGGCCAGGTGACGACGATGCGCGTGTCGGGCAGCAGGCGGGCGACGGACTTGGCCGTATCGCGCTTCTCCAGGTCGCCGACCCGCGCGACCTCGTCGGCGAAGATCTGCGCCTGTTCCTGGAGGGTGCGCCGCTCCGCCGACTTGACGCGTGCATTGATGGCGGTGCTGACGAGGAACTGCCCGACGACCGATGCCGCGACGATGAGCACGACGCCGACGATGATCTGCCGGCGATATGAGGATCGCCAATGGCGACGGACGCCGCTCACACCGCCCGTCCCCACATCGGCTCCGCCCGCACGCACCGGCGTCCGCACCCTCGGCCGGGACCAGGGCGAACGGCGACGAGGATCACGGGCCGATCCGTCGTCGGCCAACGCCGTGCCGGCGCCGTCCGGATCGCACCTCGTCCGCCAGGGGGTCGAGGGACCCGCCCGGAGCCATCGGTGTCCCGCGATCGGGCATCAGGAGACGTCCGGATCGACCTTGTACCCGACTCCCCGGACCGCCACCAGGCCATTCCATCCCGGAAGCTTGCGGCGGAGGTTGGCGATGTGGACGTCGACGGTCTTGCCGCCGATCGGATTCTGGTGCCCCCATACCTTCTCCAGCAATCGGTCACGGGTGAAGACGGTGCGGGGGTGGCCGGCCAGCTCGGCGAGCAGATCGAACTCCAGCCGTGTGAGGGCGACCTCCTCACCGTCGTGGGTGCAGCGACGGCCGGCCGGGTCGAGCGTCAGGTCACCGGCCTCGATCAGCCCGTTGACCTCCGCCGGTGCGGCGATGCGACGGAGCACGGCGCGGATGCGGGCGACGAGCTCACGCGGCGAGAAGGGCTTGGTGACGTAGTCGTCGGCGCCGGCCTCGAGGCCCGCGATGCGGCTCTCCTCGTCGTCCATGGCGGCGGCCATGATGATGGGCACGTACCCGTTGGGGTCGCGGATCTGGCGGCAGACCTCGATGCCGT
>CALMEC010000283.1 GCA_937862675.1 uncultured Actinomycetes bacterium | reverse complement strand
CGCGGGCGACGGCGGTCACGACCACGAAACGCAAGCCCATCTGCGCGGCGGCGTCGGCGACGCGCTCCGGCTCGTCGGGGTCGGGCGGCATGAGCGGCTTCGCGCTGGTGACGTTGCAGAACTTGCAGCCGCGCGTGCAGCGCTCGCCGGCGATCATGAAGGTGGCCGTACCGCGCGTCCAGCATCGGGAGATGTTGGGGCAGGCGGCCTCCTCGCACACCGTGGCGAGGGACTTGTTACGCATCAAGGAGCGGATCCCGACGTAACCGGGGCCGAAGCTTCCCTTCCCGATCACCCAGCGCGGAAGGCGCTTGAGGACCAGGAGCTGGTCGACCTCGTCCATCGGCACGTCGACCAGGTCGAGCGACCCCACGGGGCCGTCGCCGACGAGGACGTCACCGTCGAACACCAGGTCGGGCACACGCCCGTCCGCCCGCGCCGAACGCGCGAGGGCGAGGAGGTCGTCGTCGGGGACGACGCGAACGCGAAAACCGCGGTGCTGGTCCATGGGGACAGATTAGATGAGTGATGCCGCGAAGGCGTGGCGCGGGTCACGTCACCCGTGGGTGCGCGGTGCCGTCGTCACCGACGGCCCGGGTGGTGCCCTTCCGACGCCCCGGTGGCCGGCCAGGGGAGGGCGGATGGATGAGAGGCGCGTCCGCGCCGCCGCGGGCTGCATGACCCCAGGGTCACCGTCGCACCGTCCGTCTCTCACCCCATCGACCGGCACGACCTGCGCGCCACTGTTGCAACGCGCGCCGCGGAGGCGTACGCTCGCCCGCGCCTATGGTTCTCTCCGATCGCTCAATCAAAGAGGAACTCGCCGCCGGCAGGCTGGTGATCGATCCGTACGACCCGGCGCTCCTGCAGCCGTCCTCCGTGGACGTCCGGGTGGCCGGCCAGTTCCGGGTTTTCCGCAACAATCGACAGCCGTTCGTCGACGTGCGTCAGCCGTCGGAGGACCTCACCGAACTGGTCGAGGTCGACGGGGACGAGCCGTTCATCCTGCACCCCGGCGAGTTCGTGCTCGGCACGACCCTGGAGCGGATCGCGCTTCGGAACGACCTGGTCGCCCGCCTTGAGGGCAAGTCCAGCCTGGGACGCCTGGGGCTGCTCATCCACTCGACGGCCGGATACATCGACCCCGGCTGGGACGGCGACATCACTCTGGAGCTGTCCAACGTCTCACGCCTGCCCATCACCATCTATCCGGGGATGCGTATCGGCCAGTTGTCGTTCCACCAGATGACGACGCCGGTGGACACCCCGTACCGGGGCAAGTACAAGGGACAGAGCGGGCCGACCGCCAGCCGCAGCTACCGCGACTTCACGGCCTCTTCGGACTGACGCTCCGGCGGCGGCGAGTGCCGGCACGGCACCTCCGACGCCGCGTTCAACGACGTTTGTCGGACCGCGCCCGCCGTGCGCCCCCCTGAGGACGCAGCCGATGGGCCGCGACGGCGCCGCCCACGACGACGGCGACGAAGGCGAGCACGAGGTTGACCGCCGGGGAGTCCCCGCCCAGCTCCCAGTCCGCCCCCTTCGGCCCGCCGACCATGTCGGCGACCCAGGTGACGGCGACGAACACCGCCCAGAAGAGGCACCCGGCGAGTACGGAGAGCACGGCGTGGAAGACGCGACGGTCCTCGGCACGGACCCCGGCCAGGAACCCCGCCACCAGGCAGAGGACGGCCAGCGCGACCAGGCGGGCCACCCCTCCACCGGTGGAGATGACGATCAGGCCGAGACCGGCGACGGTTCCGCCCCATCCGACGGCCATCCACTCAATGCGGTTCACACACGGCATCCTAGATGGTTGATTCCACGAAGCTCGCGGCGTGGTGCGTGTCTCCGGCGGTGTGGCTACGCCACCGATCCCCTCGCCCGCCGCTGCCCAGCCACCGGGTGACTCGAACAGGCGGGAAGGCATGCCCTTCGGCGCCCGGCGGTGTCCCGCATTCCCCAGTGACGCGCCCCACACCACTCTTCCGGGGAATCACCGGTCTCGTGTCCCGCACCGGGAAGGACGCGACCGATCGCGCAGGCCTGCCGGTGTGCGCATCGGGACCCGGCCGTCCACCGCCGGCGCGCCACCCCTGGGCCCCGGCGGCCGGGTGACCGCGTGCTACCGTGGACAGGCTGTGTCGATACGTCAAAGGAACGGTCTCTATGGGCGGCTTCGGATGGCCGGAACTCATCATCATTCTCGTCATCGTCCTGGTCCTGTTCGGCGCGAAGCGCCTGCCGGAGATCGGGAGGAGCCTGGGATCGGGGATGCGTGAGTTCAAGGACAGCGTGAAGGACGGAGACTCGTCCGACTCCCCGGACGACCCGGACGCGAAGGCGACGGTCATCTCGCCGGGCGACGACTCCAAGAAGGCCTGACCCGCCGCCCCGGCTCGCCCCGCGTCGCCCGCACGCGGTGGAACCCACGGTGATCCGTGCCGCGGGCGGGACCGCCGTCCTCGTGACGGCCGACCTCGTCGTCCCGGTCACCCGGTCCCCCATGCCCGACGGCTTCGTGCGGATCGTCGACGGACGCATCGCCGAGGTCGGCTCACGGACGACGCTGGGCGACATCGACGGCCTGCCCGTCGTCGCTCTCCCGGGCTGTGCCGTCTTCCCGGGCCTCATCGACACCCACTGCCATCTGGAGTGGAGCTCCACCACCCTGACGAGCGGCGACGGCACCTTCGCCGGCTGGCTGCGGCAGATCATGCGCGCCGGCCTCGCGATGACGCCGGACGATTTCCTGGACGCGGCGCGCGCCGGAGCACGGCGTGCCCTCCTGGCCGGGACGACGACGGTCCTGGACGCCGGCCCCACGGGCGCCGGGGCCCGTGCCCTGGACGAACTGGGCATGCGCGGCACCGTGCACCTCGAGACCTTCGGCCGGCACACGGGCGACGCGGCACGTGAGGCCGCCGACGAGCTGAGCGAGCGGATCGCCGCGCTCCCCGGCTCGTCCCGCGTCACGATCGGCGTGTCACCGCACGCCCCGTACACGGTCGGGGCCGAGTACTGGACGGTGCTTGCGGCGCATCCCGGGCTGGCGGAACGTCCATGGATGACGCACCTGGCCGAGTCGACCGAGGAGCTCGACGCCGTCTGCGGGGCCCGAGGCCCCCTGACGGACCTGTTCCACGAACGCGGATCGGAGCCGGGACGCTGGCCCGGCTCCGGATCGATCGTCCGGCGCATGGACGGGGCCGGGGCGCTGCGCCACGGGCTGACGGCCGCCCACTGCGTGCACGTCACCGCCGACGACGTCGCACTCCTGGCGGCCCGCGGGGTCGGCGTCGCTCATTGTCCCGTCTCGAACACCACGCTCGGGGTGGGCCGTCATCCGGTCGAGATCGCGCGCGCCGGAGGACTGCCGGTCGGGCTCGGAAGTGACAGTCCGGCCAGCGGGGGCCGTTACGACCTCCGTCACGAGGCCCGGGCATGCGACGGACTCCACCGGGCGTGCGCACCGGACGGGGACGGCCTCCTGGAGATGCTCACGATCGACGCGGCCCGCGTGGCAGGGCTCGAGGACCGGATCGGATCGCTCGACGTGGGCAAGTGCGCCGACCTCATCGCGGTCCCGCTCCGGGGACGCGACCCGATGACCGCACTGCTGGACACGAAGCAGGTACCGGCGCTCGTCATGATCGACGGCGAGACACGCGTCCGTGGCGGCGCGGTCGTGGAGCGCCGCGCCTGACACGATCCGGGCCGGGATCGGGGTTCCCCTGTGTTACCTTGCCCGGATGCTCATGGACCAACAGCGCACGAAGCGGATGGTCAAGATCATCTCGATCATCTGCGCCGTCGCCTTCGTCGGCGTCCTCCCCGTCGTGCTCGGCCTCATCCTCTTCGGAGACCACGATACGACCGGCCAGGGCCAGATCGTGAAGGAGGCCGAGGCCAAGGTCAACGCCGATCCGGCGAACGTGCAGGCGCTGGTGGACCTCGCACGGCAGTACCGGGCGGCAAACCGTTCCGCCGACGCCGAGACGACGCTCCAGCGGGCGATCGACGCACCGCCGAAGACGGTCGCCGATCTCGAGGCGGGTCTTCTCGCCGTGGGAATTCTTGTTCTTCCGCGCCCCCCCCAGCGACGCAAACTGGAAGATGGCGCAGTCTTCACCGATGGTGGTGTGCCCCTCGAT
>CALMEC010000282.1 GCA_937862675.1 uncultured Actinomycetes bacterium | reverse complement strand
AAGACCATCACGGTCCGCATCGACACTGCCCGCCCGCACCGGGTGTACGGCAAGACCGTGCGCCGGTCGTCGAAGCTGCACGTGCACGACGAGGCCAACGAGGCCCACGTCGGTGACACGGTGCGCGTCGTCGAGTGCCGCCCCCTGTCCGCGCAGAAGCGCTGGCGCCTCGTCGAGATCGTGGAGCGTGCCAAGTGATCCAGCAGGAGTCCCGTCTTCGCGTCGCCGACAACACCGGTGCCCGCGAGATCCTTTGCATCCGCGTCATGGGCGGCCACAAGCGCCGCTACGCACACGTGGGCGACGTCATCGTCGGCACCGTCAAGCAGGCGACCCCCAACGGCTCCGTCAAGAAGGGCGACGTGGTCAAGGCGGTCGTGGTGCGCACGCGCAAGTCCCACCCCCGTGACGACGGAACGTTCATCGCGTTCGACGAGAACGCCGCCGTCATCATCGACGCGGCGATGAACCCCCGCGGTACGCGCATCTTCGGGCCCGTGGCCCGTGAGCTGCGCGAGAAGAACTTCATGAAGATCATCTCACTGGCACCCGAGGTGCTTTAGCCATGGCGGCACGAATCAAGAAGGGCGACGAGGTCGTCATCCTCGCGGGCAAGGACAAGGGCAAGACCGGTACGGTTCTTGAGGTCCGCCCCGCCGATGAGCGGGTCCTCGTGGAGGGCCTCAACATCGTGAAGCGGCACACCCGTCCCCGCCCGCCCAGCGAGCCGGGCGGAGTCATCGAGAAGCCGGCACCCATCCACTGGTCCAACGTCGCGCTCGTCGACCCGAAGCTCCATCTGCCCACGCGGGTGCGCTTCGTCGAGGAGGACGGCAAGAAGGTGCGGGTCGCCGCGCGAAGCGGAGAGAAGCTTGACTGACGAGAACACCACCACCACGGAGACCGCGGCGCCGCCGCGGCTCCTGGCGCGCTACCAGGACGAGGTCCGGCCGAAGCTCCAGGAGGAGTTCGGCTACTCGTCGACCATGCAGCACCCCAGGATCGAGAAGATCGTGCTGAACATGGGCGTCGGCGAGGCCAAGACCAACTCGAAGCTCCTGGACAACGCCCTCGAGCAGCTGACGTCGATCGCCGGCCAGAAGCCCGTCCTCACACGCGCCCGCAAGTCCATCGCGCAGTTCAAGCTGCGTGAGGGGATGCCCATCGGCTGCAAGGTCACCCTTCGCGGTGCACGCATGTGGGAGTTCTACGACCGCCTCACCGCGGTCGCCCTCCCGCGCATCCGTGACTTCCGCGGCGTCAACCCCGACAGTTTCGACGGTCGTGGGAACTATGCGCTGGGCATCCGCGAGCAGACGATCTTCCCGGAGATCGACTACGACGCGATCGACCAGGTCCGCGGCCTGGACGTCATCATCACCACCACCGCCTCGACGGACGACGAGGGCCGTGCGCTTCTGCGCCACCTCGGCATGCCGTTCCGGGCCGATGGATACACCGCCGAGGAGCGGGCCGCGCGTCGCCGACGCAAGCAGCGGTCCCGGTCCCGTAGCCGTTCGAAGAAGCGTTAAGGAGCAACGTGGCGAAGACGAGTCTGCGTGTCAAGTCGGCGCGCCCATCCAAGTACAAGACGCGGGAGTACTCCCGCTGTCACCGTTGCGGTCGCTCCCGTGCGTACTACCGCAAGTTCGGCCTGTGCCGGATCTGCCTTCGGGAAGAGGCCCATGCGGGCGTCATCCCCGGAATGACGAAGTCGTCGTGGTAGGGGAGGGCAGCGCACGATGATGACCGATCCTTTCGCCGACATGCTCACCCGCATCCGCAATGCGGCGCTGGCCATGCACGATCAGGCGACCATTCCCGGCAGCAAGCTCAAGATCGAGTTCGCGAAGCTCCTCGAGGCCGAGGGCTACATCAGCGGCTGGAGCAGCCAGGGCGAGGGACGTGAGCACACGCTGACGGTCAACCTCAAGTACGACAAGAACCGTCGCCAGGTCATCTCCGGCCTGCGCCGGATCAGCAAGCCCGGACGGCGCGTGTACGTCGGCCGGGGAGAGGTGCCCAAGGTTCTCGGTGGCATGGGTGTCGCCGTCATCTCCACCTCACAGGGCCTGTTGAGCGGCCAGGAGGCCCGTCGCCGCGGTATCGGCGGCGAGGTCCTCTGCGAAGTCTGGTAACCGGAGCGATACGAGTATGAGCAGAATTGGACGCGCGCCGATCCCCGTCCCGGACGGGGTCACGGTCACGATCGCAGGACAGAACATCACCGTGAAGGGCCCCAAGGGCGAGCTCTCGCAGGCCATCAGCGCCCCCATCACGGTGGCGGAGGAGAACGGTGAGCTCACCGTCACCCGCCCCACCGACCGGGCGCCGCACCGCGCGCTGCACGGACTCTCGCGGACCCTCGTCGCCAACATGGTGGAGGGTGTCACGGCAGGGTTCCAGAAGCGCCTCGAGCTGGTCGGGGTCGGTTACCGCGCGCAGAGGAAGGGCGCGGACCTCGAGATCTCCGCCGGGTTCTCACACCCGGTGGTCGTCAGTCCGCCCGACGGCATCACGTTCGAGACCCCCCAGCCCACGGAGATCGTGGTATCGGGCATCGACAAGCAGTCGGTCGGCCAGGTCGCGGCCGACATCCGGAAGGTCCGCCCGCCGGAGCCGTACAAGGGCAAGGGCATCAAGTACGCGGACGAGCAGATTCGCAGGAAGGTCGGAAAGCGGGCATGAGTCACATCTCACCATCGACGCCGGGACGCGAGCGTCGGCGTAAGCGGATCCGGGGGAAGGTGCACGGCACCGCCGAGCGTCCCCGTGTCTCCGTGTTCCGTTCCAACGCGCGCATCTACGCCCAGGTCATCGACGACACGGACGGTCGCACCCTCGCGGCCGCCGGTTCGTTCGAGCCCGCCCTGCGCGGCGTCCAGAAGTCCGACGCCGCGACGAAGGTCGGTCAGCTCCTCGCGGAGCGGGCGAAGGCGGCGGGTGTCACGAAGGTCGTGTTCGATCGCGGCGGCTACCTGTACCACGGGCGCGTGAAGGCGCTCGCCGACGGAGCCCGCGAGGGCGGGCTCGACTTCTAGAGGATCGAGAGGAACGAGTTGTCTGACGTACGTCGAGAGCGCATCAACGCCGCGGGCCTTGAGCTCGCGGAGCGCGTGGTGGAGGTCAATCGCGTCGCCAAGGTCGTCAAGGGCGGACGGCGCTTCTCGTTCTCCGCGCTGGTCGTGGTCGGTGACATGAACGATGTCGTGGGCATCGGTCACGGCAAGGCCCGCGAGGTCCCGCTGGCGATCCAGAAGGCCATCGAGGACGCGAAGAAGAACCTCTTCCGGGTCCCCAAGCACAACAACACGATCACGCACCAGATCGTCGGGCGCCACGGCGCCGGCCGCGTGCTGCTCAAGCCCGCCTCGCCCGGTACCGGTGTCATCGCCGGCGGTCCGGTCCGCGCAGTCCTCGAGCTCGCCGGGATCCACGACATCCTGAGCAAGTCGCTCGGCAGCAGCAACCCCATGAACCTCCTCCCGGCCACGGTGGCCGCCCTCAAGGGGCTGCGCCGTCCGGAGGACGTGGCGGAGCGCCGCGGCAAGACCATCGCCCAGATGTTCGGCCTCGCGGAGAACACCGCCGGGCGGACCCTCGAGACCGCCACAGACGAAGAGCCCGTCGCCGTCGGTGAGGGCGCGGGTGACGGGAGTGATGCATCGTGATCAAGGTCACGCAGATCCGCTCGGCGATCGGCTCGAAGCAGGAGCACCGCGGCACGCTGCGGGCGCTCGGCCTCGGCCGCATCGGCCAGAGCCGCGAACACAAGGAAACCCCTGAGCTGGAGGGGCGTCTTCGCAAGGTCGCCCACCTCATCCAGGTTGAGGAGCTGTCCGAATGACCGACGAGACGACCATCGATCCCAACGACGTCCGCCTGGAGTCCCTGACTCCGCTCCCGGGTTCACGCCGGGCGCGCAAGCGGATCGGACGTGGCCCGGGCTCCGGCACCGGCAAGACGTCCGGCCGTGGCCAGAAGGGCCAGGGGGCGCGTTCGGGCAAGGGCCCCATCTCCACCTTCCAGGGTGGACAGGTGCCGATCCACATGCAGAAGGGCAAGCTGCGCGGCCCCAACCACAAGAAGTCGATGCCGATCGGACCGTTCCGGACGCACACCGTCCCGGTCAACGTCGGGCGGCTCGACGTCTTCGAGGCCGGTAGCGTCGTCGATGTCGACGCGCTCGTCGCACGTGGCATCGTCAAGGGCAACGCCAACCGCGGCTGGCCGGTCAAGATCCTCGCCAAGGGCGACATCGACCGCGCCCTCACGGTGAAGGCGCACGCCTTCTCCGAGGGTGCGCGTCAGAAGATCGAGGCAGCCGGGGGCACCGTCGAGGTCCTCCCGCTCCGTCCGGCCCCGGCCGACGGCTGATCCGAACGCGAAACCCACGATGATCCGAGGAGTCGGCCAGTGCTGAAGGCCGTGCTGAATGCATTTCGTGCGCCGGACCTTCGCAAGAAGATCCTGTTCACCTTCGCGATCCTCGCGATCTATCGCTTCGGCACGTTCGTGCCGATCCCCGGGGCGAACAGCCACGACATCGAAGGGGCCATCGGGAGCCAGGGGGCGGCCAACGTCCTGCAGTTCCTGAACCTCTTCTCCGGCGGCGCCCTCACGCGGTTCTCGGTGTTCGCGCTGGGCATCATGCCGTACATCACCGCCAGCATCGTGCTGCAGCTGATGACGGTCGTGATACCGACCCTCGAGGCCCTCCAGAAGGAGGGCGAGGCGGGGCAGGCCAAGATCACGCAGTACACGCGCTATCTGACGGTGGTGCTCGCGCTCGTGCAGTCGTTCGCCTACGTCCTGTTCTTCCGGTCGGTCGGCGGGCTGCAGGACGTCAACGCGGGGCACTTCTACCTCATCGTGATCTCGCTCACCGCGGGAACGGTGCTCGTGATGTGGCTCGGTGAGCTCATCACCCAGCGGGGCATCGGCAACGGCATCTCGCTGATGATCTTCGCCAGCATCGTGGCCTCGATCCCCCGCGGGATCCGGCACTGGTGGCAGCTCGACCCGGTCACCATGATCGTCGTCGGCGTCATCGCCCTGGCGGTGGTCGTCGGGGTCGTGTTCGTCAACGAGGGACAGCGGCGCATCCCGATCCAGTACGCCAAGCGCGTGGTGGGACGCAAGATGACCCAGGGCGGCACCACCTACATGCCCCTGCGGGTCAACATGGCCGGCGTCATCCCGGTCATCTTCGCGTCGTCCATCGTGATCCTGCCGTCGCTCCTGTCCACCCTCATCGGCGGCTCGTTCTTCAAGCGGCTCGGTGAGCTCCTCGGCACGAACTCCTGGTTCTTCATCATCTTCCAGGCGCTTTTGATCATCCTGTTCACGTACTTCTACACCGCGGTCCAGTTCAACCCGGTGGACCAGGCGGAGAACCTGAAGAAGTACGGCGGGTTTATTCCCCCCGTGCGGGCCCGCCGGCCCACCGGGGGCTTCCTCCCCCCCCTCCTACACCCGCCCCCCCCCCCC
>CALMEC010000281.1 GCA_937862675.1 uncultured Actinomycetes bacterium | reverse complement strand
GGGCCTGCGCACGGTGGCCGAGGGCGTGGAGCATGCCGAACAGCAGGCGGCGCTCGGGGAGCTCGGCGTCGACGCCGTCCGGTCCCGCCACGCCGATCCAGACCGTGCCCACCGGCTTCTCGGGGGTGCCACCGTCCGGCCCCGCCACGCCGGTGATCGACACGCCCCACTCCGCTCCGGCAGACCGGCGTGCCCCCTCCGCCATCTCACGGGCCACCCGTTCACTGACGGCGCCGTCGGCCTCGATGGCGCCCGGACTGACGCCGAGGAGCGCGACCTTCACGTCGTTGGAATAGGAGATCACACCCCCCGCGAACCAGGCGGAGGCACCGGAACGCGCGACGAGCCGCGCGCCCAGCGCACCCCCGGTGCAGGACTCGGCGACGGCCACCGTCGCTCCGGCGACGACGAGGCACTCGGCGACGATCGCATCGACCTCACGTCCGTCGACGGCGAACAGGGCCTGGGGGAAGCGCGCACGCAGCAGCGTCTCCACCACGTCGGAGTCGCCGTCCGGAACCACCACCTCGAGCTCGCCGTGACGCGTGTACGTGCCGATCCGCTCCATCACCGGCCCCGGCAGGCCGGACAGTGCGAGCATGAGCTCCGCCTCGGTGACCCACCACAGCCGCATCGTCCGGGTCTCGTTCCGCATGAGGACGGAGAGGAGCTCGCCGAGCTCCCCGCGGTGACGTGTCTCCCGCCACATGGGCTGCAGCTCGTTGGGCGGACCGGGCAGCACCACCACGAGGGTCCGTCCGATCCGCAGACGGCATCCGGGTGCGGTCCCCACCGGAGGCAGCACGGTCGCGCCGTGGGGCAGGTACGCCTGCTTCTCCTGTATGCGGCGAAACTCGTCCTCCGCGACGCCCGTCCGCCGGATGGCCCGCATCCGCTCACGGACCATCTGGAGGGCCCGGTCGTCGCGCTCGAGCGGTACGCCGGCGACCGTCGCCACGGCCTCCATCGTGCGGTCGTCGGCCGTCGGCCCGAGCCCGCCGGTCACCACGACGACAGCCGTCCCCTCGACGACCTGGGACCGGATCGCCGCGACGAGCCGGTCCGGGTCGTCGCCCACCACGACGATGCGCTCCACCCGGCATCCCGCATCCTCCAGGTCGCGGGCGATGTACGGACCGTTCTCGTCCCGGACCCGTCCGAGGAGCACCTCGTCCCCTGTGACGACGACCGCCGCCGTCACCGCGTCCGGGAGGGGCACGCTCACGGAAGCGGTTCGACCTGGCCGGGGCCGACCACCCGGAAGGCGTTGACACCGGCGGGAAGGGACACGGCCCGGCCGTCGACCGAAACGGAAACGGCACCGGGCAGATTGATCCCGATCCACACCGGCGGCGCCGCGGTGAGCTCCTCCGCGCGTCCGGGCGACAGCCGGACGGGGGCCACGATCTGCTGTCCGCTCTCGGAGTCCTTGTGGATCCTCACCTCGACGCCGCGGGAGTGGGTGAGGAAGCCCAGCTCCACGGATGCATGGTTCTCCGTCGACCGGGTGGTCTCCGAGGGCGTCGACGATCCCGTCGTCCCCCGCGCGACCCACACGGCGACGGAACCGAGCATGACGACGAGCGCGACCACCACGAGGACACGTCCTTCCCGGCTGCGGCGACGGGAGCGGTTGCGGCGGAGGTGCTCCTCGTACGCCGTCTGCTCGCGGGGGCGCTCGAACTGCGACTCGTACTGCTCCACCACGAGCCGGCCGTCGAGGCCGAGGTGGTCCGAGTAGGTGCGGAGGAATCCCCGCACGTAGGTCGGCCCGGGGAGCATCTCGAACTGCTCCTCCTCAAGCGCGCGGAGGTACTTGCCGCGGATCTTCGTCGCGGCCTCGCAGTCGATGATGTCGAGGTTCCGGCGCATCCGGGCCTCGCGTAAGGTGTTGCCGATCTCAAGCATTGAACCGCCCGCGCCCTCTCCGAGTGGGAGAGGCTAGCGGATGGACGGTCGGCGTCAGGCGACGTCCGGCACGTCCGCCTCATCCTCCTCCTGCGGTTCCTCGCCACCGGTGCGGCGAAGGACCCGGTCGACGTCGGCCTCCCCGATCAGCACGGAGCGCGGCTTGGACCCCTCGTGGCCCGAGATGACCCCCATACGCTCCATCATGTCCACGAGGCGTCCTGCGCGCGCATATCCCACGCCCAGGCGCCGCTGGAGCAGCGACACGGACGCGGTGCCCTGGGCCACGACCAGTTCCACAGCCTTCCCGATGAGCTCGTCCGCGTCGGGGTCGAGCGGATCGTCCTCCGGGACCTCCGGACGCTCCAGCAGGTCGTCGCGCATCTCGGGGGTGCCCTGCTGACGCCAGTGGTCGGTGATCGCCAGGATCTCGTCCTCCGACACGTAGGCGCCCTGCAGCCGCTGGAGGCGCGAGGTCCCGATCGGCCGGAAGAGCATGTCACCGCTGCCGAGGAGGCTCTCGGCGCCGGTCGCGTCCAGGATGACGCGTGAGTCGATCTGCGAGGAGACGGCGAACGCGATGCGTGAGGGGACGTTCGCCTTGATCATCCCGGTGATGACGTCGACCGACGGCCGCTGCGTGGCGAGGACCAGGTGGATGCCGACGGCACGGCTCTTCTGTGCCAGGCGGATGATGGCGTCCTCGACCTCGGCCGGCGCGACCATCATGAGGTCCGCCAGCTCGTCGATGAGCACGAGCATCATCGGCACGGGCTTGTCCCCGCGTGCCACGCGCGTCTGGTTCCAGTCCCGGATGTTGCGCGCCCGGTCCTGCCCCATCAGCTCGTAGCGGCTCTCCATCTCCCGCACCACGTTCTGGAGGACCGCCGAGGCGTTCTTCATGTTGGTGACGACGGGTGTGAGGAGGTGCGGGATGTCCTCGTAGTGGTTGAGCTCGACCTTCTTCGGATCGATCAGGATGATGCGCAAGTCCTCCGGGGTCGCCCGCAGCAGGATCGACGCGAGGATGACGTTGAGGCAGACGCTCTTCCCCGTCCCGGTCGACCCGGCGATGAGGATGTGCGGCATCCGCGCCAGGTCCAGGTACACGGCGCTGCCGCCGATGTCGATGCCGAGCCAGGCCATGAGCGGGCCCGCGTTCTCCGGGAAGTCACGGAAGATGTCGCCCAGCGTGACCAGGTTCGCCGTCGGGTTCGCGACCTCGACGCCCACGGCCTGCTTGCCGGGGATGGGCGCCAGGATACGGATCTCCTCGCGCGCCGCGAGGGCGTAGGCGAGGTCGTCGCGCAGCGCCGTCACGCGGCTGACCTTGGTACCGGGCGCGAGCTGCAGCTCGTAGCGGGTGACACGCGGGCCGCTGACCGCGTCGGTCACCTCCGCCTGGACGCCGAAGTGCCCCAGCGTCTCGACGAGGCGCTGACTCGTCTCCTTGATCACCGACGCGGGCTGGGTGGTCTCCCCCTCCGACCGTGCCAGCAGCTTGAGCGGCGGGACGCGGTAGGAGGAGCCGGACGACTTCGACCCCGACACCCCGGGCGCCGGCCGCGGAGGAGACGGGCGCGGTGTCACGGTCGCGCGGTCGGACGATGTGCGCGCGGAGGCGGGTCCCGCCGGAGAGCCCGGTGCGGACGGAGCCGACGCCTCCCCTGCCGACGTGGATGCGGCGGCCGGTCGCTGCGTCGGCGTGAAGGCGTCGTGTTCCGGCTCGCCGTCGGATGTGCCGAGCGCCGGCGACGGCGGCAGGCTCGTGGCCACCGAGAAGATGTCGGGGAACTGGTCCGCGCCGTCCAGGGGCTCCGCGTGTGCCTCGCCGATCCGGCCACGTGCGCCGGTGCCGGCCGACGGGCTGTCGACGGCCCGCAGCGCCGGGGCGGCGACGGTCCGCTCCTCGCGGCGCTGCCGCACCTGCTCCCCGATCCGCTGACCGCCCTGCACGGCACCGAGGGTCACCCGCCGCGCCCCCCGTCCGACCGCACGACCGGCCACGGCGGCGCCCTTCCCGGAACGCCTCAGGACCAGCGACAGCGAGGCCCCCGTGACCAGGATCACGCCGGCGACGATGCCGAGGACCGCCAGGATCGCCGTACCGACGTCACCGACGGCGTGGGCGGTCACGAAGTACTGGATCTCGCCGACGAGGCCGCCACGCCCCTGCATCACGGTCGAGTCGAACCACCCGGCACGGGTGCGTCCGCCGAGGCCCAGGGACCCGGCCGCGAGGGCCAGTGTGCCGGCCGCCACCAGGACTCCCATGCCGACCCGGAACGGCGACCGGTGGAGGATCTCGTGATCGAAGATGAGGGCGATGCCCAGGGCGACCAACGCCAGCGGGGCGAGGGCCACGCCGCGTCCGACCAGCATGCGCACCGCGGTCTCCAGCCCCTCTCCCACCGGGCCCACCGACACCCCGATGAACAGGGTCAGCGCGAGGAACGCCCCGAGCGCCAGTAGCGCGAGGCCGATGATCTCGCGACGTTGCATCGCGGTGCGGTCGTTCCCGCCCCGCGACGTCGTCTTCTTTCGTCTGCGTGCTGCCGTAGTGGGTGCCATGGGTCCTCGTTGAGTGGAAGGGCAGGCGAGCCCTCTCGGATACAGAGCTTGGCCATCCCCGGCCGATCTCCTCCCCCGGGTCCCGCGACACGTCGTCGGCCGACACCGGCCGAGCCCGTGCCGGCTCAAGGTCCGGGTCCCGCATGCCGATGTGCGAACCGATGCGTTGCCTCCCTCATCGCATGCACGGGCTCCTCGGGCTCGTCGTCACGCTCATCCTCCTCGCGACCGCGGCCTCGGCCGGGGCCATCGGCGACCCCGCCGCCCTCCGACCGCTGGCGATCCCCGGTCTCCCGGCCGGGACGACGACAGCGGACCAGCCGGTGGACGTGCTGCCGGCATCGGCCCTGGAGGCCGTCCACGCCGGGATCATCCGCGCGGCCGTGCGCGACTTCACCTCGGGCGGCGTCACCGTCGGCCGAGAGATCATCGTCACGTCCGACGACCCGGGCTATCGCGCCGAGGCGCTCGCCGGGCTCACCCAGGACCTGGGACCACCGGCGGTCGCCACGGCCGACCACCAGATCTGGCGCGGTCAGACATCGGCCGACGGGACGATGGCGCTGAACGCCGTCGGCGTGACCGGCCCCGACGGCACGGTCTACCTGGCCCTGGCGGCGACGGTCCGGCTCTCGGACGAGCAGCTCGTCCAGATCGCCGACCTCTACCGGCCGGCCCTCGGTCTTCCCCCCACCGCCGCCGCGCATGCCGCGGGCGGATCGTCCGGCAGCCCGATCGTGAACATCCTCGTGATCGCACTGGCCGCGGCCCTCGTCACGGGCACGGTCCTCGCATCACGCCGGCGCGCGGCGGCCGCGCCCACGGCGGCCAAGCCGACGGCCTGACAACGGGTGATCCGCCCCCACGCTCCGCGTGGGACCACGATCACCGGCATCTGGGGAAGGAGGAGCGGCCGGTGACCGACGCCGCTCCTCCCCCGCAGCGTTACACCTCGACGACGACGGGAAGCACCAGCGGACGCTGGCGTGCACGCTTCCAGACCAGCGACGCGACCGCGTCGTGGAGCAGCCGGTTCAGCATGTCCGTCTCGGTGACCGATGCGTTGAGGCTGCGGGCCGCCTCGTCGCGGATGACGTCGACGAGCTCGTCGGTGGCCGCACCGAACCCGCGCGTGATCACGTCCACGTCGCCGACAGGGGACCCGTCGCTGGACGAGACGGTGGCCACCACGAGGATGAGCCCGTCCTCCGACAGGTGCCGGCGATCGCGGAGGATGCCGTCCGCGACATCGGCGATACCGAGCCCGTCGACGTAGATGAGACCGATGTCGTGGTGTTCCACCACGGACGCACGGTCGGCTCCGACCTCGAGGACGTCACCGTTGTCGAGGTGGAAGATGTCGGCCTCGGGCACCCCGACGCTCCGCGCGAGGGCGGCATGGGCCTTCTGATGACGTGCCTCGCCGTGGATCGGCGCGAAGAAGCGCGGACGTGTGAGCCGGAGCATCAACCGCAGCTCGTCGGCCGCGGCGTGGCCGGAGACGTGGACCGGGGCCATGTCGGGCGTGACGACGCGCGCACCGGCCCGGATGAGCCGGTTGACCATCTCGTTGACGGCGATCTCGTTGCCCGGCACGATGCGCGAGCTGAAGACGACCGTGTCGGTCGGCCGGATCGAGACCTGGTGGTGGTCGCCGTAGGCGATGCGCCGGAGACCCGACAGGGGCTCGCCCTGGCTACCCGTCGTCACGATCACGAGTTCGTCGTCCGGGCGGCCGTCGATCTGCTTGATGTTGACGAGCACGTTCGGCGGGACGCGGATGAGCCCCAGGTTGACGGCCGTGTTGAAGTTGCGCAGGAGAGACCGTCCCACGAGGGCCACGTAGCGCCCGTCGTGATGGGCGGCGTTCAGCACCTGCTGCACCCGCGGGATGTGTGACGAGAACAGCGTCAGGATGACGCGTCCCGGGGCCTGCGCGAGCTGACGGCGCAGCTCCGGCCCGACTCCCCGCTCCGGGGCGATCACCCCGGGGACCTCCGCATTGGTCGAATCCGACATCAGGAGCAGCACGCCGCGGTCGCCGAGACGCGCGAACGCCGCGACATCCGTCGGATCGTCGTCGATCGGCGCATGGTCGAACTTGAAGTCGCCCGTGTGGAGAACCGTCCCGGCGGGTGTGTGGAGGGCGACGGCGACGCAGTCCGGGATGCTGTGCGTCACGCGGATGAACTCCGCGTCGAACGGGCCGACGGCATGGTGCTCGTGGGCCTGGACCACCGGCCCGAGACGCTCGCCGTGCTGGAGCGCGCCGAGGTGCCTTTCGAGATCACCTGGTCGCTCGACGATTCGGCGCGGCAGCACTGCATCGGCTTCTCGCACCGCGGGGCGTCGATCCGCGTGACGCAGCACCTGCTGGACCTCGGCCACCGCGAGATCGCCGTCATCGCCGGCGACACGC
>CALMEC010000280.1 GCA_937862675.1 uncultured Actinomycetes bacterium | reverse complement strand
GCGCGGCCCCCTTTCCACCGGGAGCGCCAAAACATCTCGTCGGCTAGACCAAACCCACCCACCCCCCCGGAACGCCCGTCCCGCCGTGCCGAAAGGAGCACGTCCATGCCGCCGCCGGCACCCAGGTCGAGCACCGTCTCCCCCGTACGCAGGTCCGCGACGACGGTCGGGGTTCCACAGCCCAGACTCGCGGCGACGACCCCCGCCGGAAGGCGGCTCCGATCGGCTTCCTCGTAGAGCGCACCTCCGAAGGCCCGATCGTCGCCAGGACCGCAGCCGCCGTGCTGTGAGCAGCCGCCGATCGTCGTTCCATCGGCTATCCCTCGTGCGACCCTCGCATAGCGCTCCATGACCTGCACACGTATGTCGCCGCTCATCGTTCCCTCGTCGCGGGAGGCGGGGGCCCCGGTCCGCCGATCCACGCGGCCAGCCCCTCCAAGGCATCGGGCAATACGTAGTAGTACGCCCAGAGCCCGTGGCGTTCCGAGTCGACCAGACCGGCATCGCGCAGAACCTTGAGGTGATGGGAGACCGTCGGCTGGCTGACGTCGAAGAGCGGCGTGAGTTCACACACGCACACCTTTCCGGCGTTCTTTCGCAGGACGTCGACCAGCTGGAGGCGGATCGGGTCTCCGAGTGCCTTGGCGACAGCCGCCAGCCGCTCGGCCCTTTCGCTCTCCACGTCCGGATATGCGACCGGCTCACAGCACGGCTCCCCCGGGGGGCGCTTCTGCTTGGGGTGGATTTCCAGATCAACAGGCATCGATATAAATATGTCGATTGAATCAACATCTGTCAATGGAATACGATCCCATGCGATGAGGACGGCGACGATCACCGAGGCCCGCGCGACATCGCCACGACGCTGGTCGGTGCCGATGGGTGAACATCCCGGACTACTTCGTCGGCTGTTCGCGGAGGCATTCGGCCCCTTCTGCCTCGTGTTCGCCGGAACCGGCGCTGTGGTCGTCAACGCAGTGGCCGACGATCCGTTCGATGAAGGTGGGGTCGCGGCGGCCTTCGGCCTGGTCGTCGCCGCGATGATCTTCACCGTCGGGCATCTCTCGGGTGCCCATCTCAACCCGGCCGTGACGCTCGCGTTCGCCGCTGGCCGGCACTTCCCACCCCGTGAGGTGCCCTGGTACTGGAGCGCCCAGACGATCGCCGCGATTGGTGCATCCATGGCGCTGCGCGGGATATTCGGCTCCTCAGGCGGGCTCGGGGCCACACGACCGCCCCACACCGGCTTATCGGCCGCCCTGATCCTTGAGGCCGGACTGACCGCGCTCCTCGTGACGGTGATCCTCGCCGTCGCCACAGACACGCGTGCCGTCGGCTCGCTCGCGGCCGTCGCCATCGGCGCCACGATCGCCGTCGAAGCCTTGGCGTTCGGCCCGATCACCGGCGCATCCATGAACCCCGCTCGCTCACTCGGCCCCGTCGTCGCCACCGGCCACGGCATCGACCAGCTCTGGATCTATCTCTGCGGGCCCACCGTCGGTGCCCTCATCGGCACGGCCGTCTACGAGGTCCTGCGCGGCACCAACCACCGACTCGCCATACCGATGACCGAGAAGAACACCGTATGACACGCGATCCCGACGCTCCACCCGAAGTCCTGTTCGTCTGCGTCCACAACGCCGGGCGCTCACAGATGGCTGCCCTGCTCACTCAGGTGCTGTCACACGGCACCGTTCGCGTCCGCTCCGCCGGTTCCGACCCGGCAGACCGAATCAATCCTCTTGTCGTCGACGCCATGGACGAACTCGGCCTCGACATGTCCACGGCCTTCCCCAAGCCCCTCGCCGAGGATGCCGTGCGTGCCGCTGACGTCGTGATCACGATGGGGTGCGGCGACGCATGTCCCCTCTATCCCGGCAAGAAGTACGAAGACTGGCCTCTCGACGATCCCGCCGAGGCGACCACGATCTCCGAGGTCCGCGTCATCCGCGAGGCCATACGCGAACGGGTCGTCTCCCTCCTCGACGGACTCGGTGTCACCACGACCTGATCTCCCGGCATGACGTCGGGCGTCCACGGCGCGGGCGGCGATCCCGGATGGCACCGTGGCGCGAGTGAACGCACGACGCTCGAAGCGGACCTCGTCCGCGCGCCGGTTCTACCCGGACCCCGTCACGAAACGGAATGACACCCTGGCCTCGGGCTCTCCCGGTCCACGGACCTATCACCCATGGCGATGAGTTCGGGTGCCGGCCGCGGTCCATAGATCATCCGCCACCCGCACCGGAGGAGACCTGCCATGCACCGGATGATCTTCGTCAACCTGCCCGTCGAGGACGTCGCCGTCAGCCGTGCCTTCTTCACCGCGCTCGGCTACACGTTCAACGAGGCGTTCTCGGACGAGAACGCACTGTGCCTCGTCCTCGGCGACAACCTGTACGCCATGCTCCTGCGCCGGGAGTTCTTCGCGACCTTCGCACCGGGGGCCGTCGCGGACGCGACGACGGCCACCCAGGTGCTGGTCGCCCTCTCGGTCCCGAGCCGGGAGGCCGTCGACCGGCTCGTCACAGATGCCGTCGGTGCCGGCGGCACGGAGTTCCGCGAGCCGCAGGACCACGGTTTCATGTACGGCCGGTCCTACCGCGACCTCGACGGCCACGTCTGGGAGATCCTGTGGACGGACCCGGCGGCCGGCTGAATCGGCGATGATCATGCGTGCCGCACATCACGATCGGAGGTGCCACGATGACGACGACCGTGGAACGTGAGTTCGAGATGCGAACCGGACCCCTCCGGAACGAGCTCCTCGCGCACTGCTACCGGATGCTGGGATCCGCGCAGGAGGCCGAGGACCAGGTCCAGGAGACGTACCTGCGGGCATGGCGCGCATACCATCGCTTCGAGGGGCGCTCCTCCATCCGCACGTGGATGTACCGAATCGCGACCAACACGTGCCTCAACGCGCTGGGGAGCAGTGCCCGCCGCCAGCTGCCCACCGGCCTGGGTCAGGGCCCCTCGGATCCGCGCGGCGCACTCTCCAGCCGCCCCGAGGTCCCATGGCTGGAGCCCCTTCCGGAAGCCATGGTCGGTGCCGCGCCGCCCGAACCCTCCCCCGACGAGGTCGCCGTGACCCGCGGCGACGTCCGTCTCGCCCTCGTCGCCGCCCTGCAGGAGCTGCCGCCGCGTCAGCGGGCGGTCCTGGTCCTGCGCGACGTCCTGGGATTCTCCGCGGAGGAGACCGCCGACGTCACCGAGTCCACGACCGCCTCGGTCAACAGCGCGTTGCAGCGTGCCCGTGCCCGGATGGCCGAGCGCGGCGAGACGGAGCGGGCACGGTTGGCGAGCGAGCTCGGGCCGCGCGAGAAGCAGCTCCTGCAGGACTACGCCGACGCCTTCGAGCGTTACGACATCGACGCACTGGTGGACCTGCTGGCGACCGACGCCACGTGGGAGATGCCACCCTTCGACGGCTGGTACGCGGGCGCCGACGCCATCATGGATCTGATCCGCTCGCAGTGTCCGGCATCCGGTCCGGGTGACATGCGGATGGTTCCCTCCGTCGCCAACGGCCAGCCCGCGTTCGCGCTCTACATGCGTGATCCGGACGGCGTCCACCGCGCGTTCCAGTTCGCCGTCCTCGACGTGAGCGGCGGGCGCGTCCGGCATGTGGCGGCCTTCTTCGATCGACCCGGCATCGCCTCCGCAGGACTGCCGAACGAGCTGCCGCCGGAATGAGCGGAGGGTCCGGCGAGGCCCGGAGGGCAGGTCGTGACGACACGGCCCCACGGTTTCCCCGGGGTGCCCCGTTACCGAATCTTGGCCCCGCCATAGCGCCGCGAAGGGCGTTCGACCCGTGATGTCGGCGGAGACGGCGGGTAAGGTGTCCGGAAGACGCGCTGCCGCGACACATCGCTGAACGCCGCCGGATCCCGGTCGGCGCCGATCGCCGCCCAGTGCGCACCGGGGGCGACGCTCTCCAGCCGGGCCACCGTCACGTCCCGCGACGA
>CALMEC010000279.1 GCA_937862675.1 uncultured Actinomycetes bacterium | reverse complement strand
TATCACCGGGAGTTCGGCGGCGACCTCATGTGGGAGATCGGCAGCGGGTACTTCGGCACCCGGACCCCCGACGGGGACTTCGACCCGGTCGTCTTCGCCGAGAAGGCGGCGGACGACCAGGTGAAGTGCATCTCGGTGAAGCTGTCCCAGGGGGCGAAGCCCGGCCTCGGGGGAATGCTGCCCGCACCGAAGGTCAGTCGCGAGATCGCCGAGACCCGCGGCGTGCCGGAGGGCGTGGACTGCATCAGCCCGTCGGCGCACCGCACCTTCTCGACACCCGTGGAGCTCATCGAGTTCATCGCCCGCCTGCGTGAGCTCTCCGGCGGCAAGCCGACCGGATTCAAGCTCTGCGTCGGGTCGCGCACGGACGTGCTCGCCATCTGCAAGGCGATCCGCGAGGTGGGGACGGCGCCCGACTTCATCATCGTCGACGGCTCCGAGGGCGGCACGGGTGCGGCACCACTCGAGTTCGAGGACAACGTGGGGATGCCGCTCACGCAGGGACTCATGACGGTGCACAACGCGCTGGTCGGTACGGGGCTGCGCGATCACATCCGGCTCGGCGCCAGCGGCAAGATCGCCCGGGCCTCCGACATCGTGAAGCGCCTCATCCAGGGCGCCGACTTCACCAACTCCGCCCGGGCGATGATGATGGCGATCGGCTGCATCCAGGCCCAGAAATGCCACACCGGCAAGTGCCCGGTCGGGGTCGCCACGCAGAACCCGGTGCGGGCCCGTGCGCTGGACGTCCCCTCCAAGGCGGAGCGGGTGCGCAACTACCACGACGCCACGGTGGCCGAGGTCAGCCGCATCCTGGGCGCCATGGGGATCGGCAGCCCGTCCGAGCTGCGGCCATGGCAGCTGCGGCAGAACATCAGCCTGCTGGAGGAGCGCTCGTACGAGGAGCTCTACGAGTGGCTGCGTCCGGGGGAGCTCCTCGAGGACGCCCCCCGGGAGTGGGCGGCGGCGTGGGAGGCGGCGGACCCCCACAGCTTCCACCCGCCGCACGACATCGGCGTGCAGAGGTGATGCCGGAGATCACCGACGTCGGTGATCTCCGGGACTCCGGCGTCGGACCCGCCTCTGGACCGCCGCCCGCGCGCACGGGATCATCCCGTGTCCGCGGGGAGATGTCCCGTGTCGCGTCGGGCGTCCCCACATGTCCGTCCCACCCGCTCGGCCGCGATGCGCCGCGCCATGGTCGCCCAGAGGAGCAGGGCGACCGAGGACCCGAGCAGTGCTCCGGCCACGGTGTCGGTGACCCAGTGTGCGCTGAGGTACGTGCGCGAGATCATCATCATCACCACGTAGAGCGCGGCCGCGGCCGGGATCCAGCGTCGGCGGGGGAGAAGGAGCGTGATGATCGTGACGGTCACGGCGGCGTTCGCCGAGTGGCCGGACGGGAAGGACCCGAAGTCGGCGGTCACGAGGATGTCCTCGGGACGTGGTCGCGCGACGACGTGCTTGATGATCCTCACCGCGAGCGCGCTCGCGCTGCTGGCGATGACCAGGTAGGCCGCCGCCCACCGCCGGCGGCGGAGGAGGAGCACTGCGACGACCGTCGCGGGCACGAGGAAGCCCGAGATGATCGGACCGCCGATGACGTCGAACGCACGGGCGATCCCTGTGCCCACGCCGTCCCGGACTGCGCGGATCCGATCGGCCCAGGAGACATCGGGGCCGGTGGGGGCCACGTCACCCCCGAGGGCGACCAGGACCCAGACGGTGACGAACCCGGTGAGACCGGCCATGGACAGCTTCAGCGCCGTCGCCGGCGAGGGGGACGGCGTGGATGTGCGACTCACGATGCCCTCGTCGGGGAGCCGGCGCGGACAACGGTGGAAGGACGGTCACGCACGGCGCCCGTCGCGGAGGCGGATGGCCCGC
>CALMEC010000278.1 GCA_937862675.1 uncultured Actinomycetes bacterium | reverse complement strand
TTCCTCGACCGCGTCATGACGCGGCTCACGCTGCCCGGCGCGATCTACCTCGCCGCCATCGCCAGCATGCCCGCCATCGTGTTCAAGTACCTGCCGGGCGTCAACTTCACCATCGGCGGCACGTCGCTGCTCATCGTCGTCGGCGTCGCCATCGACACCATGCGCCAACTCGAGGCGCAGCTCATGCAGCGTCAATACGAAGGATTCCTGTAGGCCATGGCACGACTCGCCCTCTTCGGCCCCCCCGGGGCCGGCAAAGGAACCCAGGCCGAACGTCTCAAGGCCGACCTCTCCCTTCTCCACCTCGCCACGGGCGATCTGCTGCGGGCCCAGGTGGCCGCGGGGACGCCGCTCGGCCTCGAGGCCAAGAAGCACATGGATGCCGGCGGACTGGTACCGGACGAGGTCGTCATCGGGATGATCCGCGAGGCCCTCGCCGAGAAGCCGGACGGCTTCCTCTTGGACGGGTTCCCCCGCACGGTCGCCCAGGCCGAGGCGCTCGGCGCCATGCTCGACGACCTGGACGCACCTCTCGACGCCGTCATCTCCCTGGATGTGCCGACCGACGAGCTCACCCGTCGCCTGGGCGGACGCTGGATCTGCCGGCGATGCGGACGGTCGTTCCACGAGACCTCCAACCCGTATGACGGTTCGGCGTGCCCGGACGGCGACGGCACGGAGCCGTGCGATCTGTACCAGCGCGACGACGACCGTCCCGAGACGGTGGCCGCCCGTCTCCAGGCCTACACCGCCCAGACAGCCCCGGTGGCGGACTTCTACCGCTCGGCCGGCCTCCTTCGCGAGGTCGACGGCACCGGCGCCCTGGACGAGGTCTACGAGCGCACCCGGAGCGCCATCCGATGACGGCGCGGCGCAAGCGCCGTCGCCCGGTCGGCCCACAGCTCAAGAGCCCGGCGGAGATCGAGGCCATGGCGGCCGCGGGTGCCGTGCTCGCGGAGGTTCTGGACCTGGTGTGCGCGGCGGTCAAGCCGGGCGCGACGCTGCTCGAGCTCGACGCCCTGGCCGAGCAGGCCATCCGCGATCGTGACGCCGTTCCCGCCTTCCTCGGCTACCCGGGTGCGCCCGGGGCCGTGGACTTCCCCGGTTCGATCTGCTCGTCGCTCAACGACGTGGTGGTCCACGGGATCCCGTCCCCGGTGGCGCTTGAGGACGGGGACATCCTGTCGGTGGACTGCGGCGTCGTTCTGGACGGCTGGGTCGCCGACAGCGCGCGGACCATCCCGGTCGGTGCCATCACCGCCGCGGCCGCCGAGCTGATCTCGGCCACCGAGACCGCCCTGCAGCGTGGCGTCCAGGCCGCGCGCCCGGGTGGCACCGTCGGCGACATCGGCCACGCCGTCCAGACAGAGGTCGAGGCGGCCGGATTCAGCGTCGTCCGCAGCCTCGTGGGACACGGCGTCGGGCGTTCGATGCACGAGGACCCCCAGGTGCCCAACTACGGGCGCGCGGGGGAGGGACTCGTCCTCGAGCCGGGTCTCGTCATCGCGATCGAGCCCATGGTCAACGCCGGCGGCTACGATGTCACCGTCGACGACGACCGGTGGACCATCCGCACGAAGGACGGGAGCATGTCGGCGCACGCCGAGCACACCGTCGCCGTCACCGCTGACGGACCGCGTGTCCTGACCACCACGACGTGACGGATTACGTGCTAAGGTGCGGGGTCCTGCGCGGTCACGCCGCGTTCGGATTCGCACGCATCGGGCGACGCCCTTCGGGGCACGAGAGGAGTCTGTGGCCCAGAAGGAAGAGGCAATCGAGCTTGAGGGTGAGGTGACTGAGGCTCTGCCCAACACCATGTTCCGCGTCAAGCTCGACAACGACCACGACGTCCTCGCCCACATCTCGGGGAAGATGCGTCAGCACTACATCCGGATCCTCCCAGGGGACCGGGTCAAGGTTGAGCTGTCTCCGTACGACCTCACCCGCGGTCGGATCACCTACCGCTTCAGATAGAAGGAGTTCGATGAAAGTCCGTGCTTCAGTGAAGCCCATGTGTGAGAAGTGCCGCGTCATCAAGCGGCACGGGAAGATCATGGTCATCTGCCAGAACCCGCGCCACAAGCAGACGCAGGGGTGACGGTGCGTTCTTTCATCGCTGATCGCCATCGGAAGGATCGGTAAGTGGCACGAATCGCCGGAGTCAACATCCCCCGCGAGAAGCGGGTGGAGATCGGGCTGACCTACGTGTTCGGCATCGGGCGTTCCACGTCCAACAAGGTGCTCGAGCAGGTCGGCATCCCCCGTGACACCTATGTCCGGGACCTCACGGAGGAGGAGATCACCCGCCTCCGCGACGTGATCGAGAAGGAGCTGGAGGTCGAGGGAGACCTTCGCCGCGAGCGCTCCAACAACTTGAAGCGCCTGTCGGAGATCGGGTGCTACCGGGGACTGCGCCACCGTCGCGGGCTTCCGGTTCGTGGACAGCGGACCAAGACAAACGCGCGCACCCGCAAGGGCCCGCGTAAGACCGTCGGCAAGCGTAAGAAGTAGAAGGGACCCGAGGAAGCCTGTGTCACGACAGAAGGCCACGCGCGGCCGCACTCGCCGTCGCGCCAAGAAGAACGTCGCGATCGGTCACGCGCACATCAAGACGTCGTTCAACAACACGATCGTCACGCTGACCGACCGCGAGGGCAACGTCATCGCGTGGGAGACCGCCGGCTCGGCGGGCTTCAAGGGATCGCGCAAGTCGACCCCGTACGCCGCGCAGATCACGGCCGACGCCGCCGCCCGCAAGGGCATGGAGCACGGCCTCCAGAAGGTCGACGTCTACGTCAAGGGTCCGGGCTCGGGCCGCGAGACGGCCATCCGGTCGCTTCAGGCCGCCGGTCTCGAAGTCGCATCGGTCACCGATGTGACCCCCGTCCCCCACAACGGCTGCCGCCAGCGCAAGCGGCGCCGCGTCTAAGAGGATTCGCCTGTGGCTCGTGATCGTGACCCCCAGTGCAAGCAGTGCCGTCGTGAGGGCGACAAGCTCTTTCTGAAGGGCGCACGCTGCACCACCGACAAGTGCGGCTTCGAGCGTCGTGCCTACCCGCCTGGAGAGGCCGGGCAGGGGCGTCGCTCCAAGCAGAGCGAATACCTCCTCCAGCTCCGCGAGAAGCAGCGTGCGCGCCGCTACTACGGAGTGCTCGAGGCGCAGTTCCGCCGTTACTACGACAAGGCCAGCCGTCAGCCGGGCATCACCGGTGAGAACCTGCTGCGCCTCCTCGAGCTCCGGCTCGACAACGTCGTCACCCGGCTCGGGTTCGCGGCCTCGCGCCGTCAGGCCCGCCAGCTGGTCCGACACGGTCATTTCCGTGTCAACGGCAAGCGCGTCGACATCCCGAGCTACCAGGTCCGGCCCGACGACGTCGTCTCCCTCAAGGAGAGCTCGCCGGCCGAGCAGACGGTGCGCAACGCCACCGATCTCGTCGCCTCGGTCGCCTCATGGCTCCAGGCGGACTACGACCAGCTCTCGGGCACCATTCTCAAGTTCCCGGAGCGCTCGGACATCGACACCCCGGTCCGCGAACAGCTGATCGTGGAGCTCTACTCGAAGTAACCGTGGCATCCGCCGCGCCCCACAGCGATGGTGCTGTACCCCTGACGCGGGGGTGCAGCGCCGAGGCGGGGGACCGGCATTCGCGTTCATCCAGGTTTCCGGTTCGCCCGGAAGGAAATGAGGCAGACATTGCTTGAGACTCTTGCCCCCCGAATGTCCTACAACGAGGTTTCGGACACGCTCGGCACCTTCGAGGTCGAGCCGCTCGACCGCGGGTTCGGGCACACGTTCGGTAACTCGCTGCGACGCGTGCTCCTCTCGTCGCTCGAGGGTGCGGCGGTAACGTCCATCCGCATCGACGGGGTCCAGCACGAGTTCTCGACGGTGGAGGGCGTCCGCGAGGACGTCACCGACATCATCCTCAACCTCCGCGGCCTCGTCTGCCGTCTGCACGGCGACGCCGACGATGTCGAGGTCGAGATCACCAAGCGCGGCCCCGGCACCGTCACGGCCGCCGACATCCAGTGTCCGGCCGACCTCGAGATCCTCAACCCGGAGCTCGAGATCGCCAACCTGAACAAGGGCGCCAGCCTGGAGATGATCATCACCATCTCCCGCGGCGTCGGCTACGTGCGTTCCGAGCAGAACACGATCGCCGGCACCACCATCGGGGTCATCCCGGTCGACTCGGCGTTCTCACCGGTCCGCCGCGTCCGGTTCGACGTCACCCCGGCTCGTGTCGGTCAGCACACCAACTACGACAAGCTCACCATCGAGATCGAGACCAACGGCTCCGTCATCCCGCGTGACGCCATGGCGCACGCGGCGGAGACCCTCATCTCGCGTCTGTCGATGTTCGCGAACCCCGTCACGGCCCGCGAGGTCGAGCCGGTCGACGAGGAGTCGCCCCAGAGCGAGCTGTTCGACGTCGAGATCGAAGAGCTCGAGCTCGGCGTCCGGGCGTTCAACTGCCTCCGCCGCGTCGGCATCGAGACCATCGGCGACCTGCTCTCCAAGACCGAGGGCGAG
>CALMEC010000277.1 GCA_937862675.1 uncultured Actinomycetes bacterium | reverse complement strand
ACTCACCGGACCGTCGACGTTGAGGTATCCGGTCCGTGCGACGAACGAACGGACCGTCGGACGCGGTGGGACATCCCCGGCGGCCATTCGCCGGGATGTCCCACCGCGTCCGGGCATGATCGGCGGACACCCCTCGGCCGACGATCACTCCGCCGGAGGGACGGAAGGCCGCCGGTCCCTGGTCATGCCCGGTCGAAGAACTCCTGTGACTTCTCGTTCGAGTGCAGGGCCCACAGCACCCACCAGCCGACCAAGAGCGCGAGCAGTCCGTACTGGAACGAGCTGTCCAGCAGGGGGTACCAGATCATGAGGAAGACACCCCAGATCATCCGGATTACCCAGACGACGGTGATGATCGTCCGAGCACCCTGAGCGCCCTGGCGCAGATAGACGGAGAGGGAGATGAGGATCACCGCCACCACGGCATAGCCGATGCCGGTCCAGAGCAGATTCGTCGAGCTGAGACCGGTCTCCACCTGATACCGGTGGTCGTCCATCCGTACGAATGTGACCACCGCGGCGACGGCGTCGAGCACGCCCTGCACGAAGATCACGAGCGAGATGAATGTGACCACCCCCGGTCGGGGTGCCGCCTTGGGTGTTCCTGTTGTCACTACAATCCTCCTGTTCGTGGGAGTCATTGGAACGCAAATGAGATAGAGATCGCGTGGCGATGATACGTCTGGGTCGAGGCATCTCATACGCACCAGGAGGACGGTTGTGGGGGATGGTTCTTAGCTCATCATCCACCCCTCGACGGGATTCGTCACAGCCCGTGGAACCCGATCATCCCTCGCTCTCGACGTGGATCGACCGTGTGGGTCCCGGATGGGGCGACATCCCGACGACCGGGAAAGCAACCGCCTCCCCAAACCGGCGGCAACGGATCCACCAGGACCGGCCCGGAGACCCGGACCGGTCGTGGGTCCACCGGTCGAGCCGTGACGGGTGCCGCATAACCGTCACCTCGACGCGACGTCGATGACGGAATACCGCCCCACCCACCGGACCGGCGTCAGATGCCGTGTTCCGCGGGCAGGCGTCCGGATTCCACAGCAGCCCTGAGGGCATCGTAGTCGCGCTCGGTCTGATCGGCATAACCCATGGACCAATGCGCCACGGCACGGTCGAAGCTGTCGGAGCGGCCCAGATAGCCGGCTATCGTCGCGGCACCCGGTGTCTGGCTGTGGGCGCGTGCCAGGAGCCGCGCGCAGAGCGAGACGTACGACCGGTATTGCGACGGCGACAGCCCACGGGTCTCCAGCGAGCCCTTCATGTCGCGGAACTGACGGAAGTAGAAGCTGGTCGGCCGGCCAGCGTCGCTCATGCCGGCCGGAGCCTCCGCCCAGCCCAGGAAGCCGTCGGAATGGGCCTGGAGAATGCGTTGTCCCGCGACCACCCGGAATCCCTGCCGGCCCAGGTTCACCCGTGGAAGCCGCTCGAAGCGGCACCGGTGCCCGCCGTGGGTCTCCAGAACGGACTGCGGTGCCTCCTTGGCCTGGAGGAAGAGCGGATCGCCCGACGGCCCGATGAACATCAGGAGGTAGCAGCGGGTGCCGACCGAGCCGACGCCGACGACACGGAGCACGAAGTCGACCAGCCGGAACTGCGAAAGGAGCAGCGCGGTGTCCGCACGCAGCGTGTTTCGGTAGCGCTCGAACACGGCGACGAGCGTGTCGATGTCCACATGGTCGACGTGACGGGTCACCGGCGGAACGTCCTGGATGCGCAGGCCGCCCTCCTCACCGACGGTCGCCACCTTGTCGAGGACCTGCTCGGAGGTGCGCCGGCGAGCCTTCTTGACGGTGTGGCGAAGCAACTGGGCGTGTTTGTGGGTGTGACGCTCGATCCAGTCCGTGTCGACCTGGTAGTAGTACCGCTCCAGCGTGGTCAGCTCGAACAGCCCGCGCAGAGTGGTCCGATACGCCCGCACCGTCGCCTCGGCGCTGTCCCGGCATTGTCCATCCGAGATGCCGCTGTCGCGTCG
>CALMEC010000276.1 GCA_937862675.1 uncultured Actinomycetes bacterium | reverse complement strand
CCCGTCGCCGTCGCGGTGGGACGTGTCACCCCGGGTGCCTGGCACCAGCGATGACACAGGGGGATCGCCGACGGGCCCGGAATGGGATTATTTGCAGGACAATCACCGTTATCGCGGCGATGCGTGTCATCCCCGGTGCCTGGCACCGGGGATGACACGGGACTCGCCCGCCGCGCCCGGACGGCGCTCCTCCCAGCGGCCAACCGTCGGATCCCCTCCCGGTTGGGCGGTTCTGCCGTCGATGGGGTGATCGTGACCTGACCGCCGCCTCGGTCCACGGAGGGGGCGTCCGTCCTCCCGCCCCGGCCGACCGCCGGGCCGCCTCCGACGGCGGCCCGGGACCATCAACCCGACGCACCCTGCCGTCGGCTGCGGTGGTCGTGACGCGAGGTCAGTGCGCCAGGCGCTTGTACTTCATGCGCTTCGGACGGTCGGCGTCCTCTCCCAGCGTCCGTCGGCGGTGCTCCTCGTACTCCGCGTAGTTGCCCTCGAACCACACCACCTCGCCGTCACCCTCGAAGGCGAGGATGTGGGTGGCGACGCGATCCAGGAACCACCGATCGTGGCTGATGACCACCGCGCAGCCCGAGAAGCTCTCGATCGCGTCCTCCAGGGCGCGGAGGGTTTCCACGTCGAGGTCGTTGGTCGGCTCGTCGAGGAGGAGCAGGTTGCCGCCCGTGGCGAGCATCTTCGCCAGGTGCACGCGGTTGCGCTGACCGCCCGAGAGCTGACCGACGAGCTTCTGCTGATCGGCGCCCTTGAAGTTGAACGATGCCACGTACGCCCTTGAGTTCACCTCGACCTTGCCGCCCAGCAGCATGATGTCCTTGTCGCCCGAGATCTCCTTCCACACCGTGTTGGCGGGATCGAGTTCGTCACGGGCCTGGTCGACGTAGGCCAGCTGGACGGTCTCACCGACCCTCAGCTCACCGCCGTCGGGGGTCTCCTGCCCCGAGATCATGCGGAAGAGAGTGGTCTTGCCGGCGCCGTTCGGGCCGATGACGCCGACCACCGCCGCCTTCGGGAGCGAGAACGAGAGCCCGTCCACGAGGAGACGGTCGCCGAACCCCTTGACGAGGGCCTCGGCCTCGACGACCTGGTCGCCCAGGCGCGGGGCCGGCGGGATGCGGATCTCGACGTTGGACTGCGAGGAGTGCTCGGCCTCCTCGGCCACCAGCCGTTCGTAGTTGGCGAGCCGGGCCTTGCCCTTCGACTGACGCCCCTTGACGCCCGCCCGGACCCATTCAAGCTCACGTGCGATGGCCTTGCGACGGGCCGAGCCCTCCTTCTCCTCCTGTGAGAGGCGAGCCTCCTTCTGCTCCAGCCACGAGGAGTAGTTCCCCTTCCACGGGATTCCTTTCCCGCGATCAAGCTCGAGGATCCAGCCGGCGACGTTGTCGAGGAAGTACCGGTCGTGGGTGACCGCGACGACGGTTCCCGGGTACTCGTCCAGGAAGCGCTCCAGCCAGGCCACCGACTCGGCGTCCAGATGGTTGGTGGGCTCGTCGAGGAGCAGAAGATCGGGAGAGGAGAGCAGCAGCCGGCAGAGGGCGACGCGACGCCGCTCACCGCCGGAGAGCTTCGTGACGTCGGCATCGGCCGGGGGAAGCCGCAGGGCCTCCATGGCGGTCTCGAGCTTCCGGTCCAGATCCCCCAGCCCGTCGCGCTCGATGGCGTCCTGGACCTGCTGGAACTCGCCCAGGACCGCCGTCATCTCGTCGGGATCGAGCGGCTCGGCCAACTTCGCCGACAGCTCCCCATAGCGGTCGAGGGTCGCACGCTGCGGCGCGACGCCGTCCTCGACGTTGCCGAGGACGTCCTTCCCGGGATCGAGCGTGGGCTCCTGCTCCAGGTACCCGACGGTCGTCCCCGGTGCCGCGCCCGCCTCTCCGGAGGACGGCTGCTCGACGCCCGCCATGATCTTGAGGACGGTGCTCTTCCCGGCACCGTTGCCGCCCAGGAGGCCGATCTTGGCCCCCGGGTAGAACTGGAGGTTGATGTCCTCGAGGATGCGCTTGTCCTGGTAGGACTTGGACATCCGGTACATGGTGAAGATGTATGCCTGGTCGGTCGACACCGTCGATTCACTGCCTTCCCGGGGTTCGGCGGCCCCATGTGCTCCCTGTTTCTCCCTCGGAACTCGGGCCGAGGGCGCGATGAAGGAAGGTTGCCATGCAGGGACGCCCGGGTGCCGGATGGACGTGCGCATCCGTGGTGGCGGGACCGAATACTCCGCGAGACCTTGTCACTCGCTTCCTCGGTGCTACTATGTCTTTCATAGTTGCAAACGATCGGGAAGGGCCAGGGAGGCTCTCATGCAGTTCGGAATCTTCAGCGTCGGCAACGTCACCCCCAATCCCGTCACCGGACGGGTGCCCACCGAGCACGAGCGCATCACGGCACAGATCGAGATCGCGAAGCACGCCGACGAGGTCGGCCTGGACGTCTTCGCCGTGGGCCAGCACCACAACCCGCCGTTCGTCGCGTCCTCGCCGACGACGACGCTGGCCTTCATCGCCGCGCAGACGACGAACATCATCCTGTCGACGTCCACCACCCTCATCACGACGACGGACCCGGTCCGGATCGCCGAGGACTACGGCGTCCTTCAGCACCTCACCGAGGGGCGGATGGACCTCATGCTGGGCCGCGGGAACACCGGCCCGGTCTACCCGTGGTTCGGCAAGGACATCCGTGACGGCATCGACCTCGCGATCGAGAACTACGCGCTGCTCCACCGGCTGTGGACGGAGGAGGCCGTCGACTGGGAGGGCAAGCACCGCACGCCGCTTCGGGGTTTCACGTCCACCCCGCGTCCGCTCGACGGCATCGCGCCGTTCGTCTGGCACGGGTCGATCCGCAGCCCGCAGATCGCCGAGCAGGCCGCCTACTACGGCGACGGTTTCTTCCACAACCACATCTTCTGGCCGAAGGAGCACACCGAGCAGATGGTCCGGCTCTACCGGGAGCGCTACGAGCACTACGGGCACGGGCAGGCGGACCAGGCGATCGTCGGCCTCGGCGGTCAGGTGTTCATGCGGAAGAACAGCCAGGACGCGATCCGGGAGTTCCGCCCGTACTTCGACAACGCCCCGGTCTACGGGCACGGCCCCTCCCTCGAGGATTTCATGACGTCCACGCCGCTCACCGTCGGCAGCCCGGAGGAGGTCATCGAGCGCACGCTGGGGTTCCGTGACTATGTCGGCGACTACCAGCGACAGCTCTTCCTGGTCGACCATGCCGGACTTCCGCTGAAGACGGTGCTGGAGCAGATCGACATCCTGGGCACCGAGGTGGTCCCCGTTCTGCGGAGGGAGTTCGCCGCCCTCAAGCCCGCCCACGTGCCGGACGCGCCGACACACGCGGGACGCCTCGCAGCGATCCCGGCGGCCCCCGAGCACGACGGGGCACCGATCACCCGATCGCCCCGGACGACCGGCGGCCAGGCCGCCGCA
>CALMEC010000275.1 GCA_937862675.1 uncultured Actinomycetes bacterium | reverse complement strand
CCTCAACACTGTCAGCCAGTCGGGCACTGCGTTCTCTTGGATTCGTGACTCCGACGCCAAGACCGCGAAGTGCAAGACAGCTGGCTCCCCGCCGGACTCGGGCGACGCCGCCACGTGCACCGGAGCTACCTGGTAGTCGAGTTCTTCTCCTCTGCATGTTGTGATCTGGAGCCCGCTTAGGCGGGCTCCAGTCGTTTCAGGTCGTCTTCCGGTGACCTCTTAGGGTCTATCCTGGTAGGGGGTGTGTGTCCCGCTTAAGGGGCCCTTCCGGTTCAAGTGGGGATTCGGGTTCGGATGCGCGGTGGTGAAGGTCTGGCTGCGGGCCAGTCGACGCCGCCGGCGTGAAGCAGTATTCGCAGCCGGTAGTTCGTAAATGAGCGGAAGCCGTGGCCTGCTCGCTTCACTTTCTTGACCAGGAGGTTGAGGCCTTCGGTCGGCCCGTTCGACGCGCCTGTGCGGTGGTGGTTGAGGATCTCGTCGCGCCAGCGTGCGAGGGTCCGCCCCACGGATCGGATCTCCTCGACCCAGTCGGTGCGGCAGCCCTCGATCGCCTTGTCAAGCAGTAACTGCGCCTCGGCCGGGTCGTCGGTGAGGTAGATGTCGCGGACCGACTCCTTCGCGCACCACGCCCCTTGCACGTCGCCGTCGGGATCGCCGATGCGAAGCTCCAGCAGCATCCGATCAAGGCCCGTCCCGTCGAGGCGCTCGGCGCCTTTGAGCAGGAGCTTGCGGATCCGATACAGCGGATCTCGTTTGCGCCCGCGGTGACCTTTCGTCTGGTTCTGCACACGCCGGCGCACGGCATCGAGGCAGCGGCTGGCGACGCGGACGACGTGAAACGGATCAGCGACGCGGATGGCGTGATCGAGCCTGCCGGCCAGCGCGTGACGGTAGGACTCGGCGAGATCCGTCGCGACCACTCGGATCCGCTCGAGCCACTCGACAGGTTGCTCGTCGAGCCACAAACCCAGGTCCCTGCTGGTGTTCCCCTCGACAACGTCGATGACGATCCGCTGCTTGAGGTCAACGATGCCGGTGGCATAGATCGTCGGATGCTCGGCGTTGGCTTTGAGGAACGAGGTCTCATCGACGCCGACCATCGCGACCTCGCCGACCCGGTCGGGATCGTCGACCAAGGGCTGGCCGTGCTCCCTGACGGCCTCCATCACCGTGTCCCAGCACACCCCCAGCTCGTCGGCCAGCTGCCTGACCGGACGGGCGTTGCGCCCAACCTGCCGGCAGGCCTCCCACCCCGCCCGGCGCGTCAGCAGGCACCGCGACGAGAACGCCCGGTTGGTCTCCGTCCACGTCCTCACCCCGCACGCAGGCTCGCCGCAGCGGTAGCGGCGTTTGCGCCAGACCAGGCGTGCCGGCCGACCGAACACGGGAAGGTCGCGCAGCTCAACCGCCATCCGATCATGCGCCGTCGCCACGGTCCCGCAGCCCGGACAGCCGACCACACCACCCGTCGTCTCGACGCGGATGACCACCTCCGCCGCAGTCTCCTGCACCGCCAACACGCGGAACCCCTCCAAGCCCAACAGGGCCTCGGCCAAGCCGGTAGCGTCACTCATCGTCGGGGGTCTCCTCTCACCGTCGCAGTCGTAGAACAACCGCAACGATGACAGGGGCCCCCGACCCCTCAATGGCCCGCTTCAGCTACCCCCGATCCCCACTCCGATCGGAAGAGCCTCATAAGGCTCCAAGAAAGTCGCGAGATCAGAACGCCGCTTTGTCACCGCGTCGCGCAAATCGACCCCGGATTGAAGTTCAGGAAGGAGAGCCTCATACGTGGCGAAGGTCCGCATGATGCCTCTGGGCATCTGCGGTGATACTCGGTCGTGGTGGCGGCGACGGGGCCGCCCCCTTGCCCGGCGGGCGGTTCCGGGGGCCCCCCCTCGGAGACGCGGCCGAACGGGAGGGTGGTGGGGTTCCCAGGGGTGCCGTAGACTGGGGAGCGACCGCCGCTGGGCGAGCCGGTCACGTTCACCTTCTACGAGATTTGCCAGGACTTGGGCTGGTCGATCAATGGCCGCTACTACAAGCAGGCCG
>CALMEC010000274.1 GCA_937862675.1 uncultured Actinomycetes bacterium | reverse complement strand
TGGGCATCGCGATGTAATCTTTGAACCGGCCCGGGACCGGCGTCCACAAATGGTGCACCACGCCCAACGCGTTGTACGACAAGAACATGGCCACGTTCGACGCCGATCCCACGTTCAGCCAGAACGCGAGCCCCGGCTTCATCGAGCTGTTCAGCCTCCAGAGCCGGATGGCGCACCAGATCCGCCGGAGGAGCGACGACCGATGAGACGTGCCGCTCCCCCGCAGATGCTGCGGATCGATCCCACGGATCCCGGTCCGTGGGCCGAGGTGACCCGCTCGTCACGCGGGCTCGGCCTGGCGCCCACGGCGGCTCCGTCGGGTGACGTCCGCCCGGACGAGCACACGCTGCGTCCCACACGGGGGACCGCGCACGCCGTCCATCGCGCCGCCGTGGTCAACGGGGGCGCGGTGCTCGTGACCGCGGCGCCCGGCGTGGCACGCACGTTCCGGCTCCCGGACCTCACCGAGCTCTTCGACCGCCGCCCCCCGGGGCTCTGCGACGTGCGGGGCGCGACGGGCGCCAATGCCGCGCTGCTGCGGGACGACACGGGGTGGCGTGCGGTCGTCCTGCCCAGCATGGGTGACCTGGCCTCCGACCTCGGCCCCGGGCCGATCGCCATCCGCGGCGACGGCCGCCGGCTGGCCGTCGTCCACGAGGGGGCGCTCTTCGAGGTCGAGATCCCCGGTTCGTCCACGCAGCAGGTCGAGACCGCGGCGTCTCCCGGTCCGGTGGCGTTCGCCTCCGACGGGTCGGTGGTCGTCGCGTACGGCGCCGGCCTCGGCGAGCCGCGGGACGGTTCCCCGGTCGTCGGTCTCGTCCCGGCGGGGGATGCGCCGCGGGCGCGGACACGTCACGAGGACGGCACGCTGCGTCTCTGGGACACCGCCACGGGCTCGGAGGGCGGGCAGTGGAACACCACGCTCGACCACGTCGGCTCGGTCGCGCTGCGCGCCTCGGGGTCGCGGGCGGCCCTCTGCGGGACGGACGGTGCGACCCCCGTGGCGCATGTCGTCGACGCCGCCACCGGTGTCGTCATCCGGAGCATCCGCGGTGCGGCCGCTGTCGCCTTCGGCTCCGGCGACGGGCTCGTCGTCGGCGGGGACTGGGGGCTCATCCTGCTTGAACCATCACGAGAGGAGATCTGAATGACCACCAACCGCCCGATCGGGGACGACCTGCTGGTCGACGACCCCGGTGCATGGTCGATCGTCTCCTTCGTCCGCGAGGCGCAGGGCGCCCGGATCATGGGGCGCGGCGGCCACCGGCGGCGCGCAACCTCTGCCGGCCTCCTCTCGGACGTCCTGCCCAACGTCCCGATCGAACACCCGGGCCTCGACGCGTCGCTCGAAACCGTCGGAGCCGGACTGATCCAGCTCGTCTCGTCCACCCGCGAGGGCGCGCGCCGTCTCTACTTCGAGGAGGACGGCACGGTGCTCCGCGGTGTGGCCCCCCGCGTCATCCGTCGCTACTCCGTGCCCGACCTCGATCCGGGACCCCACGAGTACCCCGACACGGATCCGGCGGCGGACCGCTCAGTCCCGTATCCCCCCGGCGCGCTCGGCGAGCCCGTCCCCGGCGAGGTCATCGCCCCCGGCGGCCGGCTGGTGGCCGCACCCCTCAAGGAGGGGCGGCTGTTCGGTCTCGCGTTCCTCCGGACGTCGGACCGGGCGCTGGTCCGCTTCATCGGCGGGGCCGCGTGCGCGGCGTGGACCGACGACGGAACGCTCCTCGCGGTCGGCGGTGACTGGGGAGTGCTGCTCGCGAAGGCGGCCGACCGGCCTACCTGAGGAGGATCGCCGCCACCGCCGCCATGTCCTCGAAGCGGATGAGGGCGACGGACATCCACAGGCCGGCGATCGCGACCAGTGTGTGGAACACGTAGCCCACGGTGTGGTCGTGGGCCGAGTTCGCGCGGATGGCCTCCAGGAGCCGGATCCCGGCCACCACGGCGAGCACCGCTCCGCCGAGCGCGACGAAGAGCAGCAGCTGCGGCCGGTTCTGAACGTCGTTGATCTGCGTGCCGACGTACGCCGCGACGCCGACGATGCTGAGCAGGGCCGCCCACGGACCCAACGACGGGTACGTTCGGCTCGCGATCAGGCTGACCACGGCGACGACGACGGCGATGACGGCTGCTGGTTGGAGTTCCGCAAGAAAAGACGAGACGTTGTCCACGGGACGACCTCACGGCGAATGGTGGTCGTGTCGCAAACGACACGTTGTCGGCTGTATCGGCCGGAGACCGTTGTTTCTCGAGTCCCGCCGGTGCCGGATGTCCGGGGGGAACCGGTCACTGCGGCCCGGTGCGGAGCGGCCGCCACGGAGGTCCGGCGGCGCCACAGCACCCGGTGGGGCTGCTGTTCCGGCGGCGGCGCGATCCGGCCGGATCGCCGCCGCCGTCATGCGTGCGCTCCGTGCGTCACCCCGGCCGCGTGGAGGGCCTGCGGCCGGTTGCCCACGTCCGGGGTGACGGCTAGCCTCCCCCGGAGATGATTCGACCGGGGGGATGCAGGGGATGTCGGTGACCGCGAACGGGGGGTTTGCGCACCTTCACGTGCACTCCGACTACTCCATCCTGGACGGTGCGTGCCGGATCCCGCGGCTCCTCGATCGCGTGGAGGAGCTCGGCCAGACCGCCGTGGCGCTCACCGACCACGGGGTCATGAGCGGTGCCGTCGACCTCTACAAGCAGGCCACCAAGCGCGGCATCACCCCGATCGTCGGCCTGGAGGCGTACGTGGTCCCGGACCACACGCAGCGCCCGCCGCGGGAGAACCGCAACCACCTCACGCTCCTGGCCTCCACCACGGAGGGGTACTACAACCTCATCAAGCTCTGCTCCGCCGGCTTCCTGGAGGGATACCACCGCAAGCCGCGCATCGACCACGAACTGATGTCCCGGTACCACGAGGGCATCATCGTCCTCTCCGGATGCCTGTCCGGGACGATCTGCTCACACCTCGAGAACGACGATCTCGCCGGTGCGCGGACGGAACTCGACACCCTCAGTCAGATCTTCGGACCGGAGGACGTCTACCTGGAGATGATGGACTCCGGGATCGAGCGCCAGGCCCGCATCAACAAGCACCTCGCCACACTGGCGAAGGACACCGGGCAGACGATGGTCGCCACCGGCGATGCCCACTACATCTGCCACCAGGACGCCGACTCCCACGAGGCGCTGCTCGCGATCCAGACGCGCGACGTGCTGTCGAACCCCAAGCGGTTCCGGTTCGACACGAAGGAGTACTACATCAAGTCGGCGGACCAGATGCTGGCCTCGCTGCCCGACTATCCGGACGCCATCCCCGCCACACTCGAGATCGCCGAGCGGTGCAAGGAGCTCGTCCTGCCGCTCAGCGATCCGCGGCTGCCCACGTTCCCCGTCCCCGAGAACGAGACGCAGTACTCGTACCTGGAGAAACTCTGCCGGGAGGGTCTCGACCGTCGCTACCGCCCGGGCGAGTGGCGGGAGGGCGCCGAGGAGCGCCTCCAGTTCGAGCTGTCGGTCATCGAGGAGATGGGCTTCCCCGGGTACTTCCTGATCGTGTGGGACTACATCCGGTGGGCGCGCGACAACGGTGTCGCCGTCGGCCCCGGCCGTGGCTCGGCCGCGGGATCGCTCGTGGCGTTCGCACTGCGCATCACGGACCTGGACCCGCTGGAGCACGACCTGCTCTTCGAGCGCTTCCTGAACCCCGGGCGGAAGAGCATGCCCGACATCGACACGGACTTCTCGGTGCGCGGACGTGAGGCCGTGGTGCGCTACGTGACCGAGAAGTACGGGAGCGACGCCGTCGCCCGCATCGGCACGTTCGGAAAGCTGCTCGCGCGCGCGGTGGTGCGTGACGCGGGGCGCGTGCTCGGCTTCACCTACGGCCAGGTCGACCGCATCGCGAAGCTCGTGCCCGAGCGCCCCATCGGGGCCAAGCTGGAGGACGCCCTCAAACCGGGGCAGGAGCTGCAGCAGGCGTACGACAACGACGAGATCGCCCGGCAGATCATCGACACGGCCAAGCCGCTGGAGGGCCAGGTCCGCAACGAGGGCGTCCACGCCGCCGGTGTCGTCATCGCACCCGGTGCGGTCACCGACTACCTGCCGGTCCGGCGGGACGAGTCCGGCGACGTCATCACGCAGGTCCCGGACCACGACGTCGAGGCGTTCGGCCTGCTCAAGATGGACTTCCTGGGCCTCCGCAACCTCGACATCATCGAGGACAGCGTCCGCCTGATCAACACCGGCCTCGGCCAGGACCTCGACATCGACACGGTGCCGCTCGACGACGGCAAGACCTACCGGATGCTGGCCCGCGGCGACGCGCTCGGCGTCTTCCAGTTCGAGTCCAGCGGGATGCGCGACGCCCTCCGCGAGGTGCGTCCCACCGAGTTCGCCGACCTGATCGCGCTCGTGGCGCTCTACCGGCCCGGTCCGATGGCCTTCATCCCCGAGTACGCCCGCAACAAGCGCGACCCCTCCAAGGTCCGTTTCGCGGACCCGCGCCTCCAGCCCATCACCGGTCCCACGTACGGCGTCGCCATCTACCAGGAACAGCTGATGGCGATCTCGCGCGAGCTCGCCGGCTTCTCCCCGTCACGCGCGGACGACCTCCGCAAGGCCGTGGGGAAGAAGGACAAGGACCTCATGGCGTCCCTCAAGGACGAGTTCGTCCAGGGATGCATCGCGTCGGGAACGGACGCCAGCGTGGCGGGCGACCTCTGGGACCTGTGCGAACGGGCCGGCGACTACTCGTTCAACAAGAGCCACGCCGCCTGCTACGCGCTCCTCTCGTACCGCACGGCCTTCCTCAAGGCGAACTACCCGGCTCAGTACATGGCCGCCCTGCTCTCGTCCGTCATGGACACCAAGGACCGTGTGCCGTTCTACGTGTCCGCGTGCAACGAGATGGGTCTCGATGTCCTGCCGCCCGACGTCAACCTCAGCGAGAGCGACTTCGCCGTCACCGGCGAACGGGAGATCCGGTTCGGGCTCTCCGCGGTCAAGGGAGTGGGCGAGAACGCCGTCGCCAGCATCGTCGCGGCGCGTGAGGAGGAGGGCCCGTTCTCCTCGGTGTTCGACTTCTGCAACCGGGTCGATCCCGCCGCCGTCAACAAGCGTGCGCTGGAGAGCCTCATCCGCGGGGGCGCGTTCGACGCGACGACCGGTTCCCGGCGGGGCATGCTGGAGATGCTGCCGCAGGCGATCGGCGCCGCCACCCGGCAGCGCAACGACGCCGCCTCGGGACAGGAGTCGCTCTTCGGCCTCCTGGACGAGGCCTCGTCGGTCCGCGTGGATCCGCCGATCAGCGACGAGGAGATGGACCAGGACGAGCTCCTGCGCGCCGAGAAGGAGGCGCTCGGCCTCTACGTGTCGAGCCATCCGCTCAAGGACTGCCGCCGCCAGCTGGCGCGGGCGGTGACCTGCGGGATCGGCGCACTCGGCGAGCGCAACGACCGCGAGATGGTCAAGGTCGGCGGCATCATCGGCCAGGCCAAGACGATCACCAACCGCGCCGGTGACCAGATGATGTTCCTCCGCCTGGACGACCTGCAGGGAAGCGTGGAGGTCGTGGTCGTCGCGGCCGTCTACAGCGAGTGCCGCGAACTCCTCCGCGAGGACGGCCTGGTGATCATCGAGGGTCGTGTCGACCAGAAGTCCGAGAGCGAGACCAAGATCGTCGCGCGGTCCGTCCTGCCCTTCGTCCCGGAGCCGGGCGGAGAGGAGGACCGCGTCATCATCCGTATCGACGCCGATCGTTTCCTCCACCGTCACCTCGACGACCTGAAACGCCTGATCGGCGACCATCGCGGCGATGCGCGGATGATCCTCGAGATGCGCACCTCCGACGGCCCGGTGCGACGGCTGCGGTTCGGCGAGGACTTCCGCGTGGACAGTGAGGATTCCACCCTGGTCGCATCGCTCAAGAGCATGTTCGGGGTGAACGCGGTCACCGCGTGACGGATCGGTCGCCGTGTCCCGCCGTGTCCCTCAGAGGGGCGGGCACGGCGGCAACGGCGCCGAGGGGTCTACCCTGATGTCGTGCTGAGGGAATCCCCGCCATCCGCCACGTCCTGTCGTCTGTGCGCGGTCCGCTGCGAGCAGGTCGTCCATCCGGCGGGGTGCCTGGCGGCGGAATGCGATCGTCTCTACAGCTACGTGGAGGACGGGCGCATGTTCGTGGGGGGCCTGGAACGGGTGTTCGCCGTGGACATCGACCTGGAACTCTTCCGCGAGCTCGACGAATGCCTGGTCGCGCGCGAACGCGCCTTGACCT
>CALMEC010000273.1 GCA_937862675.1 uncultured Actinomycetes bacterium | reverse complement strand
CCCGCCCCGGCGACCGCCCCGAGCGCCCCGTCGGCGGTGAGCGTGACGACGATATCGGGGCGTGCGCTCCAGCTCCGGCTCCATGCCGCGCGGGCGGACACCGCGGCCGCCGACACCTCGGCCGTCGCCGCGTCGTCCCCCCGTCCGGCCGCGGAGAGCGTCTCGGTCCACTCGGGGGCGTCCGCATGGACCAGAACCCGGCCGGCGTCCGACATGCGGTCCTTCGGGATCCGCCCGCGCGAGCCGAACGCACCGCCCGGCCACATCTGGCGGGGCTCGAGCAGATGGGCACGGGCACGCAGCCCGGTGGCGATCTGACGGGCCGTCTCCACCCGGGGCTCCTCGTCGAGCGGCGGCGGCAGAACGTTCAGGCAGACGGAGCATCGGCCGCAGGGGGCGGCGCTGGGATCGTCCAGCGACTCCTGCAGGAGCTGCATCAGGCAGCGGGTGCCGTGGCTGTACGTGCGCATGATGTCGGCCTCGCGACGGCGGGTGGCGACGACGGACGCGTAGTGGTCCTCGTCGTAGTGCCACGGATCGCCGGTCGTGGTCCAGCCCGTCGTGGTGCGCTTCACGGCTCCGTCGACGGCCAGCTGCTTCACCATCAACTCCACCCGGGTGCGGCGGATCCCCGTCTCCGCCTCCAGGGCCGGGACGCTCATCGGCTCCCCGGAACGTGCCAGTGCGGTCAGCAGCCGCGACATCTCCGCGGGATCGGGGATGCTGGACGTGGCGTACCAGTCCCAGATGCGTCCGTCCTCCGGCGACGGCAGGAGCACGACCGATGCATGGTCGATGCTGCGTCCCGCACGTCCGATCTGCTGGTAGTAGGCCACCGGCGTCGGCGGGCCCCCGACGTGCACCACGAAACCGAGATCCGGCTTGTCGTAGCCCATGCCGAGCGCCGACGTCGCCACGAGCGCCTTCAGCCGGTTGGCGCGCAGCTCGTCCTCCCGGCGCTCGCGCGTGGTCGTGTCGAGCTGGCCGTGGTACCCGTCGACGGCCACAGCGTCGCCGTGCACCGTGCGCACGGCGCTCACGATCCGCTCCACGTCGTCCACCGTCAGCGCGTAGACGATGCCGGAGCCGGGCAGCCGCGGGAGGTGGTCGACCACCCACGCGTAGCGCTGGAGGGGAGAGAGTGCGCTGATCACCGACAGCTGCAGGCTGGCCCGGGCGAGCGGCCCGCGCAGGATCAGCGTCTGGTCCCCGAGCTGGGCGGCGACGTCGTCGGTGACGCGTGCGTTCGCGGTGGCCGTCGTCGCGAGGACGGGCGTCGCGGGGTTCATGCGCTGCAGGATCTCCGCGACCCGCCGGTAGTCGGGGCGGAAGTCGTGTCCCCAGTCGGAGATCGCATGGGCCTCGTCGATCACCAGGAGCCCCAGGTCGCCGGCGACGGCATCGAGGACACGGGCTCCGAATCCGGGATTCGCCAGGCGCTCCGGCGAGACCAGGACGACGTCGACGTCGCCCACCTTCAGCGCGTCCTCGATGGCCGTCCAATCCCCGATGTTGCCGGAGTTGATCGTCGCCGCCCGCAGTCCGGCGCGATGGGCGGCGGCCACCTGGTCGCGCATGAGGGACAGGAGCGGGCTCACGACGAGGGTGGGGCCCGCACCCGCTCGCCGGCGCAGTGCCGTCGCGGCCCAGTAGACGGCCGACTTGCCCCACCCGGTGCGCTGGACGACCAGGACCCGCGCGCCGGCGCCGTCGGGCGTCCCGACCAGGTGTTCGACGGCGGTGACCTGATCCGGTCGCAGGCGCGCTCCCGGCCCGGCGAGCGACTCCATGACCGTGACGGCCACGGGATGGTCGGCGAGTGACGACATGGCGGTCACCCTACGGACGACGCCGTCGCCGGGACCCGGCCGGGGGGCACCTCACGCCGGCGCCCATCGGCCCGCGAAGGTGGCCGTGACGGATCAGCCGGACGTGGCGAGGTGTCCGAGCCGGCCGCGGGCCTCGCGGTAGCGCCGCTGCAGTTCGGATGCGCTCAGGTCGTCACCGGCCCGCCAGCTCTGGCGCGCGGCGCGGTAGACGCCTGCGGCCACCTCGAGGGGGACCCGTATCGCGAGCTCGTCGGCGTCCGGATAGAGGATCTGGAAACGCTGGAAGAGGCGCCTGCTGATCGCGCACTCCCGGGCGAGCGCGGCGTCGCGCAGCTTCGGCTCGTGCTCGACGATGCGCTGCACGGCCAGCGAGGTCTCGGGCGACGTGCGGACGAGGAAGTCGATCTGGCTCTCGTAGAGCGCGTCGACGGCGTCGATCGTCATGGGGGCGTCGTCCGGAGGGGTGTACTCGTCGATCAGTTCCTCGAACTCCCGATGGGGGAGCAGGACGGCGTCCTCCTTCGCGGGGAAATACCGGAAGAACGTCCGCTGGGAGATGCCGGCGGCCGCGGCGATGTCGTCCACCGTGGTGGCGTCGAACCCCCGCTCGTCGATGAGTCGCACCGCGATCTCGTGCACCTCGCGGAGCGTCTGTCGTCGCCGTCGTGCGCGCAGGTCGAGAGCAGATTCGGGCGTCGTGGTCACAGTCGCTGTCTCACCATCGTCCCCACCACGCTACCAGCGCGTGGCAGTGACTGACAAGTTGCGTGCAACTGCTACCATGGTCCGTCGTTCAACCGCCGATGCCCAGGAGAGAACCCATTCACGATCCGAGCGACACGACTCCGGCGACGACCGCGGGTCCCGCCGACACCGATCAGATCCCCCGTCACGTGAAGGCGGTCATCGCACTGCTCCTCGCGGCCACCTTCGTGGTGATCCTCAACGAGACCCTCCTCGCGGTCGCCCTCACGCCGCTCATGGAGGCGCTCGACGTCACGGCGTCCACCGCGCAGTGGCTCACCACGGCCTTCATGCTGACGATGGCCGTCGTCATCCCCATGACCGGCGCCATCATCGACCGCTTCACCACCCGCGCCGTCTACTTCGCGGCGATGGTCCTGTTCGCGCTGGGCACCCTGGTCGCGGCCCTGTCACCGGGATTCGAGGTGCTGCTGGCCGGCCGCATCATCCAGGCGTCGGGCACCGCGCTCATGATGCCGCTGCTCATGACGACCATCATGACGTTCGTGCCCGCCTCCCGGCGCGGTGCGATGATGGGGCTCGCCACCATCGTCATCTCCGTGGCGCCGGCGATCGGGCCGACGGTCTCCGGGCTCATCGTCGACTCGCTCAGCTGGCGGTGGCTGTTCGTCCTCACGCTCCCGCTCTCGGTGGCGGCCCTCGTCGTCGGTCATCGTCTCGTCACGAACATCGGCGAGAGCCGGCCGGCGCGGTTCGACCTGTTCTCGGTGCTCCTGTCGGCGATCGCCTTCGGCGGGCTGGTCTACGGGCTCTCCAGCATCGGCGCCGCCAGCCAGGGAGACGTCCCCGTCCAGCCGCGCTACCCGCTGATCATCGGTGCGCTGGCACTGGCCGGGTTCGTCGTCCGGCAGTTCCGCCTGCAGAGGCGCGACTCCGCGCTGCTCGACCTGCGTGCGTTCGGCAGCCGGACGTTCACCATGTCGCTCGTGCAGATGGTGATCGTGATGGCGTCGCTCTTCGGCGCGATCATCCTGCTGCCGATCTACACGCAGGAGGTACTCCACTTCAGCACGCTCAAGACCGGTCTCCTCATGCTGCCGGGCGGACTCGCCATGGGGATCTGCGGCCCCATCGTCGGGCGCGTGTACGACCGGGTCGGTCCCGGTCCGCTGGTGCTGCCCGGCGCGCTCTGCGTCAGCGCCGCGATGTGGGCGATGACCCGGCTGGACGGTGGTTCTCACGCCGGCTACATCGTCGGTGTCTACGTCGTGCTGAGCGTCGGGCTGGGCCTCATGATGACCCCGTTGTTCACGTCCGGTCTCGGCTCCCTGCCGATGCAGCTCTACTCCCATGGGAGCGCCATCCTCGCCACACTGCAACAGCTCGCCGGCGCCGCCGGGACGGCACTCTTCATCACGCTGCTGGCGACGGGCGCGACGGATGCCGCGAAGAACGGCGCGACCGAGGCTGCCGCGCGCATCGCGGGGGTCAACGACGCCTTCACCATGGGTGCGTACATCTCGCTCGCCGCCATCGTCCTGGCGCTCTTCGCACGCCGTCCGCGTCGCAGGCGACCCGGGGGTGAGGCACCGGTCGGCGTGGATGCGGCCGGTGACGCCGTCGTCCCGAGCGCGGTTCCCGGGAAACTCGCGCTGCGGGACTGATCCGCGTGGTGACCACGAGTTGACAGGCCGGTCACGTCAAGGCTTGACACGGTGAGTCACAGCGCACCCGCAGCTCGACGGCCTCCTCCTCCGGCGGGACCTATCGTGCGGTGATTGCGCGGCCGGTCGCACGGCAGTGCGGGGTCACGGGGGTCAGGCGGAGAGTCGGGGGGGCGTCGTCACCGCCGGTGCCCCGGTTCGTCCGATGCGGCCTGCCGCAACCTCCCGGCCACGGGGAGGTTGCGGCAGGCCATCTGAGGCATGTCCGGCGCAGAGGCACCGTCGGCGCTCCGGGCGGGATTCACCCGTCCGTCGCCGTGGGGCCGGTGCGTCCGGATCCCGGGCCGTCGTCGCCGGAGGCCCCCCGGGTCCTCATCAGCGAGTAGAGGATGGTCACGCCGAGGACCACGACGATCACGATGAGCGAGACCCAGGGCTCGATGTGGATGACCGACTCGAGGAGCATCTTGAGCCCGACGAAGGCGAGCACGACGGCGAGTCCCCAGTTGAGGTACTCGAAACGTTCCATCATGTTCGCGAGGAGGAAGTAGAGGGCCGTCATACCGAGGAGCGACATCGCGTTGGCCGAGATGACCACGTAGGTGTCCCGGGTGATCGCCAGGATCGCCGGGATCGAATCGAGCGCGAACAGGAGGTCGAAGGCGGCCACCATCAGGAAGGCGGCGACGAGGGGGGTGGCCACGCGGTGTCCCGCCCGGACGGTCACGAACTTGTCGCCGTCGTAGTGATTCGTGAACGGAATGATCCGCTGGAAGATCTTCATGGCGAGCGTGTCGCCCGGATCGAGGTCGGCGTCGTCCCCCTTCACCATGCGGATCGCGGTGAAGATCAGGAAGGCGCCGAACACATAGATCATCCAGTGGAACGCGTCGAGGAGCTGCGTGCCGGCGATGATGAAGATGCCCCGCAGGACGATGGCGCCGACGATGCCCCAGAAGATGACGCGTCGCTGCTGCGGCGTCGGCACCTTGAAGTAGGCGAAGAGCATCGCGAACACGAACACGTTGTCCATCGAGAGGGTCTTCTCGAGGAGGAAGCCCGTGAGGTACTCGTGCCCGGCCGTCCGAGAGTCCATCGCGATGATCACGAGCGTGAAGAGGAGGCCGATGGCCATCCAGATCGCGCTCCAGATCGCCGCCGTCCGGAACGGGATGGTCCCGTCCCGGGACCGGCGTCCGAAGAGGACGAGATCCATGACCAGCATGACGACGACTGCGACGCCGAGCGTCGCCCATCCGATCCATCCGACCTGCAACGTGGGGCCTCCTGATCACATCGTTGATCAGGAGGTCTCTCCCGAGCCCGTGCGGTGATCGCAGGGCCCCGCCTCGCCGGGCCGGTCGGCCGTCTTGACGACGAGACGTCGGCGGGATACTCCCCTCCAGACGCGGTATCTGTGCGCCTGGACAGCGTACCAGCCGCGTTCCGACGGTCATCCGGAGTCCGTCCGACGGACCGCGTCCCGCCGGCGCCCGCCGATCACGGGGCCCTGGGGATCGGCCCCGCAGGCGGGCCTCGCCTCGTCCCGGAGCTCCTGCGCGGGGCCTGCCCGCCCGCCTCTCGTCTCATTTGAGGGGAATCCTCACAGGACTAGTTCGGAGACCCTTACTTTCCTGTGAACGAACTGTTAGCGTGCCGCCCACATTAGGGCCACCTAATGTCCTCCAAGTGCGTCCCGTCCGGTGCATCCACGTGGGTCGTGGTCACCGTGGGCGCCGGATCGGCTCATCCTCGGAAGGAAACGCATGAGATTGAAGGTCTCACTCCTGTCGGGCGCCCTCGTGGTGTCGGCAGCGCTCGGGACAGGCGCCGCATCGGCCATCCCCGGGCTCGACCCCGGGTTCGGCAGGAACGGTGTGGCAGCGATCCCCGTCTCGCCGGGCGACGCCGACCAGTTCTGGAGCACGGCGGCTGCACCGGACGGTGGCACATACAGCGCCGGCTACACGACCGTGTCCGGTACCAACCGGGCGTTCTCCGTCGTCAAGACCGATGCCAGCGGAAAGCTCGACCCGTCGTTCGGTGACAACGGAGTGGCGGGGGGATGGTTTCAAC
>CALMEC010000272.1 GCA_937862675.1 uncultured Actinomycetes bacterium | reverse complement strand
GCTACCAGAGGCCGAGCGAGGGTGGAGTCAGGCTCGATGGCCTGGATACCACCGGCTGGCAGCCGCACCATTTCGCGCGCAGCGGCCTGGGGCGCACGTTTCAGGCTGCGCGGCTGTTTCCCGAAATGACGGTGCTGGAGAACGTCGAGATGTCCGGCGTCGGGCTGGGGTTGTCACGGCGCCAGGCGCGCGTCCGCGCCGAAGCGCTGCTCGGCGACCTCGGCATCATCCACCGCGCAGCCGTGCTCGCCAAGGCGCTCGAGCGTGAGAGCCCCGACCTCGTCCTCTTCGGGCAGCAGGCCAGCGACGGCGACGGTGCCGTGATGTGGTCGTCCATCGCGGAGCGGCTCCGCCTCCCGGTCATCTCGCAGATCTCCGAGCTCGACGTCACCGCCTCCGAGGCCACGGCCAAGCGCCAGACCGAGTTCGGCTACGACACCATCACGACGTCGCTGCCCGCCGTCCTGGCGGTCTCGGACGCCATCAACGAGCCGCGCTACCCGTCGCTCAAGGGCATCATGGGTGCCAAGAAGAAGCCGCAGGACGTCGTGTCGCTCGCCGACATCGGCGTCGAGGCGGACCGTGCCGGCTCGGCCGGATCGCGCACCGTCGTCAAGGGGCTCTCGGATCCGCCGTCGCGCGGTGAGACCCGCAAGATCGAGGACGAGGGCGGATCGTCCGCCGACGAGATCGTCGCATTCCTCGCGGAAAGGAAGCTGATTTGAGCACCCTGGTCTTCCTCGAGCACAAGGACTCGAACATTCAGAAGGGCTCGCTGGGCGTGCTCAGCAAGGCCGTGGCCAACGACGCGGACACCGCCGCCGTCCTCATCGGCAGTGGCGTCTCCGCCCTGGCCGACAAGGCGAAGCAGTACGGCGCGGCCAAGGTGTACGTCGTGGACGACGCGGCCTTCGCATCGCCGCTCCCGCAGCCGCGCGTCGACGCCATCGAGCAGATCGTGAAGGACAACGGCATCGACACGGTGCTCTTCGGGGCGTCCGTCCTCTCCGCCGACATCGCGGGCGGGCTCTCGGCCCGGCTGGACGCCGGCCTCAACTGGGACCTCAACGACATCTCCGGCAGCGGCGACTCCCTGGTGGGCAAGCGTGCCGCCCTCGGCGACAGCGTCGTCGTGGACGTCGCCTGGAACTCGACTCCCCGCATCGGGATGTTCCGCGCCGGGTCGTTCGACCCTGTGGAGTCGGCCGGTGCCGGTGAGGTCGTCGCCGTCTCGCCGTCGACCCAGGACTTCTCCGGGACCACGACGCTCGTCGGTCAGACCAGCCCCGAGACGACCGGACCGGCCATCGAGGACGCGGACATCCTCGTCACCGGCGGTCGTGGACTCGGCAGCGCCGAGGCGTTCAACATCGTCGAGGACCTGGCCGCCGCCCTCGGCGGTGCCGTGGCGTCCACCCGCGCGGTGGTCGACTCGGGCTGGTACCCCTACGCGACCCAGATCGGCCAGACCGGCAAGGTCGTCTCACCGAAGCTGTACGTCGGCTGCGGCGTCTCGGGCGCCATCCAGCACAAGGTGGGCATGCAGTCCTCGCAGACGATCGTGGCGATCAACAAGGACGCCAACGCCCCCATCTTCGACTTCGCCGATCTGGCGGTGGTCGGTGACGTCCACCAGGTCGTGCCCGCCCTCTCCGCAAAGGTGAAGGAGCGCAAGGGCTAGATCCTGCCTCACCACGTTTGTCGTGCGGTATCGCGGGGCGCCTCGGCGCCCCGCACCCATTTCGGGGCCGATCACCGGGCCCGGTGATCGGCGCGTGTGTCCATCCCTCATCCCGTGAGCACATGCGGTGGTGAAGGGGCGAGGACGGTTCAGGCATCGGACGCATGGTGCCGGCCGGCCCTGTCCGAACGGTTGAGTGCCACGGCCATGACGGCCGTCCGCACGTCGCGTCCTCGTGGCCTGCCGTATGGGGGTGTCACTGCCGGTGCCAGGCACCGGCAGTGACACCCAACCACTGAATGACGGTGAATGACCTGCACTGATGGTGATTTTCATGTCGTTACCCCAGTGGCGTTGTCATCGCCGGTGCCAGGCACCGGCGATGACAACGGTCGGGGAAGCGGCCGGTCGAAGCGCCGCCCGTGTCGGGTGCCGGTCACGTCACCAGCGCGTCGCCGTCCTGGTTTCGGGCGCCGGGCCCTGCCGGCACTCCGCAGCGCCACATCGGCGCTGGAACCGGCAACCACCGCCGGCCGGCGGCGTCATCGGCCTCGGTCGCTGCACGACCCGGACGCGTGATGAGCACGGCGTACTCCCGGCGCAGCCCGATCGTCCGTGAATCGCGGGTGGGTCCGGCGTCGTCGGAGCGGGCGCGGGAGAACGTTCCCCATGTCCCGACCAGCCGTGCGTCGCGGGCGGTCCCGGTACATCCGACCTCCCCGCGCCCGGTCATGCGACACCACGACGCACCGGGGTTCCCGCGGGCCGGCGTGCCGAGGAGTAGTGTTCCGTCGCTGCCCATCCGTCCGGTGCACGTGACCCGGCGGACACACGGGCGGCGGTTTCCGCGGTTCCCCGCCGTCATCCGGGGCCCCCGCGACGCACCCGATCAGGCAGGACATTCCGGACATTTTTGTTAGGGTGTCCTAATGATTCGAGTCGCTCCGTGCGTGTGACGGAGCGACATCGGCACCCGACGACGGACGACACGTGCTCAGCAACTATCTGATCGGTCTGCGTGAAGGGCTCGAGGCCTGCCTCATCGTGGCCATCCTCATCGCCTACGTGAACCGGTCGGGGCGTCGCGACGTGCTTCCCAAGGTGTGGATCGGCGTGGGGCTCGCCGTGCTCCTCTCCGTCGGCTTCGGCGCGCTGCTCACGTTCGGCCCGCGGGGACTGACCTTCGAGGCCCAGGAGGCCATCGGCGGCACGCTCTCCATCATCGCCGTCGGCTTCGTCACCTGGATGGTCTTCTGGATGGCCAAGAACTCCCGCGGCCTCAGCGCCGACCTGCACGGTCAGATCGACCATGCGATGAACAACGGTCAGCGGGGTCTCGTGGTGATCGCCTTCCTGGCCGTCGCCCGTGAGGGACTGGAGACGGCGCTCTTCCTGTGGGCGGCCACACAGGCCACCACGTCCGCCGGTGACTCCAACCTGGGACCGCTCACGGCGGCGATGCTGGGGATCGGCACGGCGATCGTGCTGGGGTATCTCTTCTACCGCGGTGCCCTGCGGATCAACCTCGCCAAGTTCTTCGCGTGGACGGGAGGATTCCTGATCCTCGTCGCCGCCGGCGTGCTGGCGTACGGCGTGCATGACCTGCAGGAGGCCGGGATCCTCCCGGGGCTCAATGACCTCGCCTTCGACGTCAGTGAGACCATCTCGCCCGACTCGTGGTTCGGCACGCTGCTCAAGGGCACCTTCAACTTCTCGCCCGCCACCACGTGGCTGCAGGCCGTCGTCTGGGTGGCCTACGTCGTACCGACGATGTGGCTGTTCGTCCGGGTGATCCGCAGGAAGTCCGAATCCCCGGTCCGCGCGGCGCCGGCCGCGCTCCCCCAGAAGTAAACGTCAACCGGAACGAAAGTGACATCGCCGATGCGCAAACCAGTTACCGCGGTTCTCTGTCTCACGACGGCCGCGCTCGCCCTGGCCGGATGCGGCCTCACCCAGTCGAACAGCGCGGGCGACGGGAAGATCGCGGTCACATCGACCGATGACGGCTGCAACGTCAGCGCCGCCGAGGCGCCGTCGGGCAACCTGTCGTTCGCGGTGAAGAACGACGGCTCCAAGGTCACCGAGTTCTACCTCTACGGCTCCGACGGCCTGCGCATCGTCGGCGAGATCGAGAACATCGGCCCCGGCCTCAGCCGCGACCTGGTCGTGACGGCCGGACCGGGCTCCTACATCACCTCGTGCCGTCCCGGCATGAAGGGCGAGGGCATCCGCTCCGACTTCAAGGTGACCGACTCCGGCAAGGACGTCCAGATCACGGGCGTCGACCAGGCCACCATCAACCAGGCCGTCGCCAGCTACACGGCGTACGTGCGTGACCAGACCAGCCAGCTGGTGGACCAGACGACCGAGTTCGTCAACCTCTACACCGCCGGCAAGGACGACGAGGCCCGCGCGCTCTTCCCGGTCGCACGCCAGCACTGGGAGCGGGTCGAGCCGGTGGCCGAGTCGTTCGGCGACCTCGACCCCAAGACGGACGCCCGCGAGGCGGACCTCGAGCCGGGGCAGAAGTGGACCGGCTGGCACCGCATCGAGAAGGACCTCTGGCCGCCCGCCTCGGGCTACACGGCGCTGACGCCCGCGCAGCGCAAGGTCTACGCGAACGACCTGCTCGCCAACGTCAAGACGCTCGACAAGCGGGTCCAGACGCTGAAGCTCACGGTCGACCAGATCGGGAACGGCTCCAAGGGGCTCCTCGACGAGGTCGCCAGCGGCAAGATCACCGGCGAGGAGGACATCTGGTCGCACACCGACCTGTACGACTTCCAGGCCAACGTCGACGGTGCCCGCGTGGCGTACGAGGACCTCAAGCCGATCCTGGACGTCAAGAACAAGTCGCTCTCCGACACGATCCAGCAGCGCTTCAGCCAGCTGCAGGCCCTGCTCGACAAATACCGTGACGGCGATGGCTTCGTCTTCTACGACAAGGTCACCGAGGCGCAGAGGAAGGAACTCTCCGACGCCGTCAACGCCCTGTCCGAACCGCTGTCCAAGATGACGGGTGCCATCACGCTTTGAACCCCGAGACACCCAGTGCCGAGGGATCGGACACTCGAAGCGGTCTGACCCGCCGCGGCCTCATCGGGGGCGCGGCGGGTGTGCTCCTCGCCGGCTCGGTCCTCGCCGAGAACGGCACGCCGCCGGGGGGAGCGTCAGCCGATAAGGCGCAGCGCCGCCGGCAGGGTCGCCGCGTCGAACTCGGGCGAGCGGCTGTAGGCCTCCAGGTCCGGGGGCAGGGCGCTCATGATGCCTCT
>CALMEC010000271.1 GCA_937862675.1 uncultured Actinomycetes bacterium | reverse complement strand
GGGCGGAAGGATGGGCCGCGGACCGCCATGAATCAGTCGGTTCCTCGTTACTACACGCATCCTCTCGGCGGCGAGAGTACACAACTCGCTGTGAAGTTCCCGGTAATAGCGGTCGATGGTAGATGACATCGATTGAACGGATGGTCGAGTTACCCGAGGAAGTGACCGATGAGGTTCCTGCAGTACCAGAGGCTGATGGAGGCCTCCGGCCCCGGCTGTCGGACGATGGCCGCGGGGTCATCCGCTCCCAGCGGTACGACGTCCGCGGGTTCGAGATCGGCGAGCTCCTCGTGACCCGGATCCGGCGTCACGAGGTCCGCGACGAGGCGCCCGACCCGGTCCAGGTCGAGCGTCTCCAGCTGTGCCTCCAGTCGCCGGCGGGTCGGCGGATCGACGCGGACGAGCGTGTCCGCGAGTTCCGTCTGCCCGATGCGGAGGAGTTCCTCCCGGATCACGGTCGAACGGCGACCTTGACGACGCCGTCACGCCGCTCCGCCATCATCGCGTAGCCCTCGGCCGCGTCCGCCAGGTCGAGATGGTGGGCCAGGAGCGGACTCGGCTCCAGCCGTCCGGCCTCGACGAGGTCGAGCAGCTGCGTGAAGTAGCCGGGCCCCGGGACCGGGCCGCCGGTGACGGTGATGTTGCGCAGGAACTGGTCGAACCAGTTGATCTCGGGGGTGCGGCCCATGAAATGGTCCATGCCGAGGCACGAGATCGTCCCCCCGGCGCGGACGGTTGCGTGGGCGGTGGTCATGGACTCCGGGCTCGAGATGGAGTCGACCACGACGTGCGCGCCCTGCCCGTCGGTCAGCTCGTGCACGCGCTCCTTGATCTCGTCGTTGTCGCGCGTGGTGATGATCTCGGTGGCGCCCAGCCGGGTGGCGATCGCCAGGCGGTCGGGATGGTGACCGAGGCAGATGACGTTCGCGGCACCCACGGCCGCCGCCGCGTGCACGCCGGAGAGGCCGACGGCCCCGTCGCCGATGACGACCACGTTCTGACCCGGTTGTGTGCCGGCGCTGTGGATGCCGTGCATGCCCGTCGACATGACGTCGACGAGCGGGAGCACCGTCGTCTCGCGATCCGGTCCGGCGAGCGCCTCCGGGATGCGGTGCAGGGTGCTCGACGCCCGCGGGACCCGGACGTACTCGGACTGCCCGCCCTGGGTCTCGCCGCCGTGCTGCCAGACGCGCGGCGCCCAGCCGAAGAGCGACCACTCGACGCAGGACGAGGCGAGACCCTCGCCGCAGTACACGCAGGAGCCGTCGGTCACGCTGCAGGACGACATGACGCGGTCACCCGGTGCGAGACCGATGACCTCCGACCCGACCTCCTCGACGGTGCCGATGAACTCGTGCCCGAGACGCGAGCCGGCCGGGAACCCGAAGGCCTCGCCCGCCGCGAAGATGTGCAGGTCGGAACCGCAGATCGCCGCGAGGGTCACCTTCACGATGGCGTCGGTCGGCTGGAGGATCTGCGGATCGGGCACGTCGATGACCTCGACCGTGCTGGTCCCCTGGAACGTCAGGCCCTTCATCGACACCTCCTCGGTGATGGACGACACGGCGTCGTCGCGGTTTCCGGGGAGCATACGCGGGCAGGAGATCCGTCCGGACGCCGGTCCGGCCGGGTTTCGCGACGTGATCCCCGTGGGGCCGGGCGGGTGCGTTAGCGTCACGGTCATGGACGACCCCGAATCCTTCGATCCCGGTGGTGCGTTCCGGTCCGCCGTCGCCGACAGCCTGGCGGCCGATCCCCGTCCGACGTTCGAACGGCTGGCCGCGAACCTCGGGATCCCTGTGGACGACGTGATCCATTTCGCGCTCCATCGCTGGGCCTCCGCGGGGGCGGAGGCCCTCATGTCCACGACGCCTCAGATGCTGCGGGAGCTGGGTGACGCGGCGGACCGCGGCGACCTGGCCGCCGTCCGGGGTCTCGTCGGGGTCATCCTCGCCGGCCTCGACGCCGACCTGCGGTGACGGTCAGCGGGCGAACCTCCAGATGCGGTCGCCGGTGGCGACGAACAGCGTGCCGTCCCCTCCCTGGCCGAACGTGCGGATGCCGCCTCTCGGGAGACGGATGCCGAGCGTGTCGGTGATCTCCCGCCGGCCTCCGGGACGGGGACCGGCGCGCAGCGACCACATCCGCGACGTGCAGAAGTCGCCGAAGACGTACCGGCCGTCGAGACCGGGGATCGACGGCCCGCGGTACACGTAGCCGCCGATGATCGAGCACCCGGCGTGGTGGTTGTAGACGGCCACCGGACGGACCAGCCGGCGGATGGTGGGGGTCGTGCCGCGGTTGTACCGGGAGGTCCCCTCCCATGCGTTCCATCCGAAGTTGGCGCCGCGGGCCTGGGCGACTGTGGTGAAGTCGACCTCCTCCTGCTCACCCTGACCGACGTCCCCGATCCACAGGTCCTTCCGGGCACGGTCGAACGAGAAGCGCCAGGGGTTGCGCAGCCCGATGGAGTAGATCTCGCCCGGAACGCCCTTGCGCCCACGGAAGGGGTTCGACGACGGGATGGCGTACTGCAGCCGGCCCTGGCGGCGGTCGACGTCGATGCGCAGCAACTTGCCGAGGCGCGAGTTGAGGGACTGGGCGCGGTTCTGGGGATCGCCGCCGGCTCCGCCGTCGCCCATGCCGATGTAGAGGAATCCGTCGGGTCCGAAGGCGATCATGCCGCCGTTGTGATTGCTGTACGGCTGCGGGATGCGCATCAGCGTGCGCCGGTACGTCGCGTCGGCGCGGTCCGGGTTCGCGGGAGAGCGCCGCAACTCGGCGATGACCGTGGCGCCGCTGTGGTCCGTGTAGTCCACGAACAGGCGTCCGTTGGCCGCATATCCGGGGTGGAAGGCGATCCCGAGGAGGCCCTGTTCGCCTCCGGACCGGACGACTTTCCGCAGGTCGGCGAACGGACGGGCGCTGATCGTCCCGTCGCGCACGATACGGACGGTGCCACCGGCCTCGGTCACGAAGAGGCGTCCGTCGTCGGCCGGGGAGGCGAGGGCGGTGACGTCGGAGAGTCCGCCTGCCACGGGGGTCAGCTTCGCCGCGCTCGCGGGTACGGTGCCGACGGCGAGCAGGGCCATCGCCAATGTGCATCTGCGCCACGATCCCATCAGAATCCCCTTCGTCGTTGGGCGAGCAGCGGGTTGAACGGCTCGCGATGCCGCGAGGACGGCGGTGCGTCGGAGCATATGAGCCACACGAGGACGGCGGCGAGGGGCGGCACCGTCCCGGGGATGGGTGATGTGACCGCCAGGAGGAGTCCCCAGGCCAGCGAGGCCATGGCGGTCAGCGCAGCGGCGAACCAG
>CALMEC010000270.1 GCA_937862675.1 uncultured Actinomycetes bacterium | reverse complement strand
ATCCTCATCCCGACCGGTCTGGTCATCGCCGCGGCCGGCATGGGCCTCCTCGCGAACAACCTGGACATCACCGCGACGTACGCCGGATCCATCCTTCCCCCGCTCCTGATCGTCGGAGCCGGCCTGGGTATCGTCTTCTCGGCGGCCATGAACACGGCGACCTTCGGGGCGGCGCACAGCGATGCCGGCGTCGCGTCCGCAATGGTCAACACCGTCCAGCAGATCGGCGGGGCCATCGGGACGGCGCTTCTCAGCACGATCGCGGCGAACGCCCTGAGCGACTACATCAGCCATCACGGCACCTCGGCGGTCGCCCAGGCGCACGCGGCGATCACCAGCTACACCGCCGCGTTCTGGGTTGCGGCGGCTATCTTCCTGGGCGCGGCCCTCGCCTCCAGCTTCGTGCTGCGCTCCGGGGTTCTCACCGCCCCGTCGGACGACTCCGGCGAGGAAGCCCCGGCCGTCGCCGTCTGAGGGTCGACCGGCACCGCGCCGTGACGGTTCCGCATCCGTGGAATCGTCACAGCGCGATACTGGGTGCATGCCGTCATCCGGTGACATCGGCGGAGACGTCGACATCGCGAGCGCCGCCGCCCTGTTCGCCGATCCCACACGCGCCCGCATCCTGGTCGCGCTGTCCGACGGCCGCTCACTTCCGGCCAGCGTCCTGGCCGCCGAGGCGGGCGTGTCACCGCAGGCGACGAGCGCGCAGCTGAAACATCTGCGTGCCGCGGGCCTCATCGGCGTCGAGCGCTCCGGACGCCACCGCTACCACCGGCTGGCCTCGGAACATGTCGGCGTGATCCTCGAAGCGCTGGCCCGCGTCGCGCCCGTGCAGCCCGTGCGCTCGTTGCGTCAGGGCACGCGTGCCGCGCGCCTCCGCAACGCCCGTTCGTGTTACGACCACCTCGCCGGGCGACTCGGCGTCCGGCTGATGCGTGCGCTCCTCACCGCGGGCGTGCTCGTCGCCGACGACGGGCTCGCCGACACCCGCCGCCGCGCGGACGACCGTCTGGCACAGCCGCTCGCACGTCATCCCTATCGCCTGGGCGACGCGGCGTCCGCGGTGCTGACAGACCTCGGAGTGGATGTCGATGCCCTGACGGCCCGTCCGGGTTCACGTCCCCTGCTCCGGGCGTGCATGGACTGGTCCGAGCAGGAACACCACCTGGCCGGACGTCTGGGCGCCGCGGTCCTGTCGGCCCTCCTCGCCGCGCGGTGGACAATGCGTGTCCCCGACGACCGGGCACTCCTCCTCACCACCGGCGGGGAGAAGGCGCTCGCACGGCACCTCCCGATCGACCTCACGGACATCCACATCGCGTCCCCGGCCGAGGTCCCTGTCCCACCGGTGTAGTGTCGCCGGGATCACTGCGCAGGGAGAGGCATCACGGGCATGAGCACACCATCCGACGACCGATCACCGTCCGATCACATCGACGATCGGATCCGCGAGCTCGGCGACTGGCGCGGGGAGATGCTGGCGCGCCTGCGTGCCGTCGTCCACCGGGCGGACCCCGACGTGGTCGAGACGTGGAAGTGGCGGGGGGTGCCGACCTGGGAGCACGACGGGATCATCTGCACCGGTGAGACCTACCGCGAGCACGTCAAAATGACATTTGCGAAAGGCGCCTCGCTCGAGGACCCCGCCGGCATCTTCAACGCCAGCCTGGACGGCAACGTCCGTCGTGCGATCGATCTCCACGAGGGCGATCCGGTGGACGAGGAGGCCCTGACCACGCTCATCCGGGCCGCGGTGGATCTCAACACCGCCGGACGGCGCCCGTCGTGACACACACCGGATGACGTCTCTCTGACGCTATTGGGATGAAGCGGCTCCGTCGCCCGCCGAGGCGGTGCCATCGGTGTGTCGGCTCGACGTCCGCCGGCGACCCGAGACCCCTCAGCACGGGACGAGGACCAGCGAGCCGCCGGTCTGTCCGCTCAGGTCGGGCATCCACCGGTTGCAGAGCCGCGGGGTCGGCGTACCCCCACGACCACCGCCCGTGGAACGGGGGCTCGCGACGTACAGGCTGCCCTCCACCCGCGCCTTCAGCGGACCGGAGGCGATCGTGATCCGGAGCGGCGTCGACGTCCGCGCACGCGATGTGACGGAGACGGGGACAACGACGATGCGACGCCCTCCGGCACGGATCGACGGGACGTTGCGCGGGACCACCTTCAGACCGCGGGCTGCGGCACCGCCGACACGGAGCCTGCCCGTCGGGGCATCGCCGGTATTCGTGAGAACCACCCGGATCGGATAGGTCTTCCCGGGGCGCACCACGGCCGGCGGCTTGCCGAGCCTGGCCTCGAGTTCGGCCACCGGACGCAACCGCACGGACACGATGGTGTCGTGGACGGTCGCGACGTCGTCGACGTCGTGGATCGTCGCGGTCATGCAGTTCGGGCGGAGCCCGCGAAGCCGTGGGCTCGTGGTCGAGAAGCGCGTCAGTGCCGTCCCATTGGCGCTGTCGCGATCCGCGAACCCCCAGTCGGTGTCGTCGGCACCCCGCAGCAGATGCCATCGAGCGTCCGTACCGGCGACATGCCCCGTGAAGCCGACGGCGGGGTACACGTTGCAGGCGTCCGGCCCCATCGTCCCGGCCCAGGCGCTCACCATGACGGACCGGTCGTCGCCCGCCCCGCCACGCGTGCGGATCTGAGCCGACATCCGCCCGGAGCGGCTGTAGGAGAACGTGACCGAGGTGATATCCCGTCCGGGGATCGCCTGGTCGCCGGCCGGATCGCCCGCAGTGCCGACGAACGCGGCGGACGCCGGCATCGCGCCGGCACCGAGGAGTGCAGCGGCGAGAACGGAGACGGCAACGGTGGAGGAACGCATCGGCAGCACCCGGGTCCGTGATGACACAGCCGGCGGTACGCACACGAGTCCGCCGCCGGTGCGGCAACGGTACCAACCGCCGGTCGGCGCACGCGCGGATGCCGGGTCTCGCCCGGCGGCGACGCCGTGCACCCGCTCGCGTGCCCGATACGCCTCCAGGCAAGACCGGGTCATCGGAGAACCCCGACAGCGGGGACGTGGCAGCATGGCCCGGTGACGACGAACGATTCCCCCGCACGACCCGGCTCCACGACCAGGCGCTACCCGCGCCTCCTGGCGGTCGCCGTCGCACTCGGCATCAGCGCCGGCCTGACGGCCTGTGGAGCAGAGGGGATGGCCGACGCGGACCGCCCCGCGGGCAGTACGACCGCGCCTGTGGCGGCCGCGCCGCCGGCCCGGGCGACACTTCCTGACGGGACCCGGAGCATCCTTCCCGAACACCGTGTGCTCGTGCACTACGGCGCCCCCCAGGCGCGTGCACTGGGGATCCTGGGGATCGGTTCGCCCGCGACCGCCGGGAGGCGCCTCGTGCGCCACAGGAACCAGTACCAGGCCAGGCTGACCCGGCCGGTGCTCCCGGCCATGGAACTCATCGCCGTCATCGCCAGTGCCGGGCCCGGCGCGGACGGCCGGTATCGCTATCGTCAGAATGACGCCGTTATCGGCAGATACCTGACCGCGGCCCGCGCCTCGGGGGCCCTCCTCGTCCTCGACATCCAGCCGGGCCGCTCGGACTTCGTGACCGAGGCCAGGGCGTTCGAGCGCTGGCTCAAGGAACCCGACGTCAGCCTGGCGATGGATCCGGAATGGCGCATGCGGTCGAATGAGGTCCCGGGAAAGGTCATCGGGCGGGTGGATGCCGTCGAGGTGAACCGCGTCTCGGCCTATCTGTCGGCCCTGGCGAAGACCTACGACCTGCCGGACAAGCTCCTCATCGTCCACCAGTTCACCGACGGGATGATCCTGCGTCGCTCACGCCTGCGCGACCGCTCCCGCGTCGACCTCGTGCTGAACGCCGACGGGTTCGGGACACCCGACGCGAAGAGGAGCACCTACCGACGCGTGACGGCGGATCGCCCCGCCGGGCACGTCGGTTTCAAGCTCTTCTACGAGGAGGACACCCGCCTCATGTCGCCCACCGCGGTGCTCAACCTGCACCCGCGCCCCGACCTCATCATGTATGAGTGACGATTTCGGGTGACGCAGTGGGCGTGCCCGTTCCGCGTCACCCCTGCCGTGTCCGGGTCAGCCGACGCCGTCCAGATGGTTGACTCCAAGGGATCGTGGATGTGGGGCGCGTCACCGGGGGATGCGCGGTGCCGTCATACGCCGAAGGGCATGCCGGTCGCCTGTTCGAGTCACCGGTGGCGCATCCGCGCCGCCGGTGACACGCACCATGCCGCGAGACCCTGGAATCACCCGTCCAGCGCGCGGGTGAGGTCCGCGATGAGGTCCTCGGTGTCCTCCAGGCCGATCGAGAGTCGCACCGTGGACTCCTCGATCCCGACCGCCCGGCGATCCTCCCGGGTGAGGCGGCGATGGGTGGTGGTGGCCGGATGGGTGATGATCGACTTGGCGTCGCCGAGGTTGTTCGAGATGTCGACCAGGGCGAGGCCGTCGAGGAGCGCGAAGGCGTCGGCCTTCCCGTTGTCGGGGTCACCGTCGAGGGTGAACGTCACCACGGTGCCGCCACCGGACATCTGACGCTTCGCGAGATCGTGCTGAGGATGACTGGGAAGGAACGGGTAGCGCACGGCCTTGACCCGCGGGTGCCCCTCGAGGAAGGTCGCGATGCGGAGCGCGGACTCCGTCTGCGCGCGCACACGGAGCGACAGCGTCTCCAGACCCTTCACCAGCACCCACGCGTTGAACGGGCTGATGGCCGGCCCGGTGTGGCGCATGAGCGGCTCCACCATCTGGCGGATGTAGTCGCGCGATCCCAGGATGGCCCCGCCGAGGACGCGCCCCTGCCCGTCGATGTGCTTGGTGGCCGAGTACACGACCACGTCGGCACCGAGGGCGAGCGGGCTCTGCAGCACGGGCGTGGCGAACACGTTGTCGACGATGACGGTCGCGCCCGCGGCATGTGCCATGTCGCAGACCGCCGCGACGTCGATCAGGTCCTGCATCGGGTTGGACGGCGATTCGAAGAAGACCGCATGGGTCGGCTGCGAGAGGGCGTCCCGCCACTGGTCGAGATCGTGACCGTCGACGAATGTCGTGGTGATGCCCCAGCGCGGCAGGAGGTCGCGCAGGATGACGGTGCACGACCCGAAGAGGGCGCTCGACGCGACCACACGATCGCCCGTGTTCAGGATCGCGAGCAGCGAGTTGAAGACGGCCGCCATGCCGCTCGCGGTGGCGAAGCAGTCCTCCGCGCCCTCGATGGCGGCCAGGCGCTCCTCGAAGATCCGGACGGTGGGATTGCCGTACCTGCTGTAGACGTAGTGGTCGATCTCACCCGCGAACGCGGCCTCGGCATCCGCCCCGGACGCGTAGACGAAGCCCTGCGTCAGGAAGAGGGCCTCGCTCATCTCGTCGAACCCCGTGCGGTTGACCCCGCTTCGGATCGCGCGCGTGGAGGGTCCGTACTCGGAGTGCGGTCCGTCGCTCATCCGCGGACCTCGGGGAGGACGACCGCCTGGGCGACGATGACGCTCCCGCCGTTGTGGGTGATGGCCGGACCACCGTGAAGGACGTAGCCGTCCTGGATGGCGGCACTGACCCGCTCGCAGAAGCTGCGGTCGTCCGGGCCGGTCAACAGGCGGTACGGCAAACGCGTCACATCGTCAGTCACTCTGTCATCTCCTTCGCACAGCCCAGGTCGTCCGGCCGTCTACACAATCGCAGAACGCCGCCGCGTGCGTGGCGGATGTGACGGCGGCGGATGCCGCGCACGGACCCGGCGATCCCGGCTCTCCTGTGTCCGCGGTCGCGCGGCCTTGACGGGGACCTGTTCGGCGGACCGTCCCGGCATGGCTATCCTTACGGGCGTGAACCCCTCGCCCTCCGGCCGTGCCGAACGCGAAGCGCGACGTGCCCTCCTGCAGGACGCACTCGTCAAGCTGGGCGAGTCCGACGACAAGGACCGGGCGGCGTTCGACGTGATGCGCGCACTGGACGCATACATCGAGGACGTTCCGGACACCGCTCGGACGGTCTCGCCGTCCCGTGAGATCCCGGTGATGACCGGCAGCGAGCCCAGCGACCGCACCGCGAAGGTCATCGCGGCGTCCTTCATCGGCGCCGCCGTGGTGGCCACCATCGTGGTGGCCGTCTCGATGCGGGGCGGATGGTCCGCCGGCATCGCGGTGGCGGCCATCTGGCTCGTCACCCTGGCGCTGCTCCTCAGCACGGGGTAGCAGCGGCCGCGTCCCCACGGGCCGCGCGGACGGCACATGTGCCGTCCGCGGACTCCGGACGTGTCAGACGCGTGTTAAGTGTCTGACACCTGCGCTGTCAAGCCCGTCCGCTGCATCGCGCCGTCAGCGCGTGCGTCAGTCGCCCTCGAAGATGTCGATGACCTGGTGGCGTCCCTGGCCGGTTCCGATGAGGGTGACCGGGATGCCGATGGCGGCCGAGATCAGATCGACGTAGCGCCGGGCCTTGTCCGGAAGCTCGTCCAGCTCACGGGCCTCGCAGATGTCCTCGTCCCACCCGGAGATCTCCTCGTAGACCGGACGGCATCCGTGGAAGACCGTCTGGTTGTCCGGCAGCTCGGTCAGGCGTCGTCCGTCGCGCGTCTCGTAGGCGACGCACACCTTCAGAGTGTCCAGCCCGGAGAGCACATCCAGCTTGGTGACCGCCATCTCCGTGATTCCGCTGACCCGGACCGCATAGCGCAGCGCGACGAGATCCAGCCATCCGCACCGACGCGGACGTCCGGTGGTGGTCCCGAACTCGTGGCCCTTCTCGGCCATGTGCCGGCCGGCGGCGTCGTCGACCTCGGTGGGGAACGGCCCCTCACCGACCCGGGTGACGTATGCCTTAGCGATTCCCAGCACCTTGCCGATGCGGGTGGGTCCGACCCCGACGCCGGTGCACGCCGCCCCGGCCACGGGGTTGGACGAGGTGACGAACGGGTAGGTGCCGTGGTCCACGTCGAGCATCGTGCCCTGGGCGCCCTCGAAGATCACGTGCTTGCCGGCGTCGAGCGCCTGGTTGACG
>CALMEC010000269.1 GCA_937862675.1 uncultured Actinomycetes bacterium | reverse complement strand
CTCGGACATATACGGCCTATGTCGCCCAAGACAGGAACTCCGGTGAGTATCCAGAGGACGCTCCGCCGATCAACGACGTCGTTGTCGCCGAGACGATGACGATCGCGAATGTGGGATGGGCGGGGCATGTGGCAGTGTCGGCGGATCGTGTAGTGACGGATGCGAATAGTCCGAATGCCACATTGACGATGACGTTGGATCGGCCGCTTGCGGGTCCTTACTATCTGTCGGTGTGGGATGATCTTGGCCATCCGGTGCAGACCTGCGGGTTTGGGGGCTGCTCGCAGCGCTACTGGGACAGTTACGATCTCCGGAACGGTGGCAGCGTTAGTGTGTCGGTGAGTCCGGGGACGAATGAGACTCGGACATATACGGCCTATGTCGCCCAAGACAGGAACTCCGGTGAGTATCCAGAGGACGCTCCGCCGATCAACGACATCCGTTCGGCAAGTGGCCTATCCGTGTCGAATGTTGGTTGGTTGGGTCGTGTTACACTGGCTGCGAGCGCCCAACAGATATCGAACGGCGCATCTGTGACGCTCACAGCCGCAACGTTAGCGCCTGATTCGACTACCTCTCGTCCTGTTGCGTCGCCCTACCAGATCGGGATTTACCGGAACGAAGTCGGCGGCGTGAAGTTGGCTTCATGGTCGAGCGGCTCGGGCGGATCTGTAAGCACGTCCGGGCTTCCCGCTGACGCGGGAACGAGCTTTATCGCGATCGTCGCCAAGTCTCTTCCGTCCGCAGTTCCGAGCGTATGGGAGCAGGAACTCGATATCCGCTCGTCGGCGACTGTGACCGTTCGAAGTGGTACCGGTGCAGATATGGCGTGGGACGGAGCGCTCTCGCTCGCGTCTGATCGGCTGGTGACAGAAACAGAGCATCCGACCGCAGCGCTGGACGCGACGTTCTCTCCGTCGCTGACAGGAGACTACGTACTGACTGTCTGGGACAACACGGGGCAGATGATCGTCGCTCCTCGGACGTCCTCGTGGTCGGGCACGGTAAGCCCTCCGCCGAACACGACAAGGACCTACACGGCGTACGTCTCGAAGGCACCGGTCGATGGGAACCTCCCCGATGTGCGTGCACAGGCACGGGTATCGGTCGCTGATCTGGGATGGACGGGAGAAGTTGGACTGCAATATGTCGATGTGAACCCGCAAACGGGTGAGCACGACCCATTCACCAACGTGGACCATCCGTCGATGAGAGTGAAGGCCGTGTTCGACCCGCCGCTGATGGACGGGTACACGGTAAGCCTGTATCAGGGGACGCAGCGTCTCGAGGCCCTTGCGGCAACGAATGGGATGACACAGCGGCTTTTCCGCGTTACACCGGGCTTCGAGCAGACGAAGACTTACACGGTGTACATCGCTCAGGACAGTCCCAGCTCGGGACCTCCGGCGGTTGACGTGCGTGGAGCGGCGAGCAAGCGGATCTTCGATGTCGGAAACCTGCGTCCGATCCCGCTTGGACAGACGTTCGGGCCAGACGGATGCTCGTGCGAGTCCAGCGTCGATGGATCGGGGCCGCATCAGGCGTACATGGCAGATCCGGTGAACACGGCCTCCGGTGCCGTTTCGGAAGCCGTGACCGACGTGTCGTTGCCCGGTCTCGGGGTTCCGTTCACCTTCACGCGGGCATACACGTCACTGGACGATCAGATCGGGGCGCTCGGGCGTGGCTGGACACATCCGTTCGCCGCGTCCCTCTCGGATGTCCCGGACTCTGACGGAGACATGTTGTTCCGGTCGGAGAGTGGCCAGCAGGTCACGTATGCGAAGAATCCGAACGGTACGTTCCGAGCCCCGGCTGGAGCCCGCGCCCGTCTCTCCTTCGCATCCGGCGAGTACGTCCTCCGTACGACGGGACACAAGATCCTTCGGTTCGACGCATCGGGCAAGCTGCTGTCGATGCGCCTTCGCGGGCACGGTCTCGACTTCACGTACGACACCAACGGACGGATTGACACCGTTACGGATGACGCCGGACGTGCCTACGACTTCACCTATTCGGGATCGAAACTGACCCACATCGCCGTCCCCGGGGGGCGTGGGATCTCGTACGGATACAGCGGTGATCTGCTGACCTCCGTCACGGACCTGCGAGGGAAGACCACGACGTACTCGTACGACGCCGGCGATCGACTGGCGGAAGAGCATGACGCAAACGGTCATCGTGTGTTCCTCAATGTCTACTCGAGCAACGGCCGGATCGCATCGCAGACGAACGCGAAGAACGAGACGACCACATTCTCCTGGGACCCGCCGTCGACGCCGGTCGGCGGGCCGAACATGGTCACGGCGACCACCACGCAGCCGGGTGGTCGGGTGACGAAGCATGAGTACTTCGGGAACATCCTTCTTTCGGAGACGGATGCTGACGGCAGGGTTACTCGTTACAAGTACGACAAGGACCTCAACCGGATCGAGACCTCCGCCCCGGGCGGAGCGGTGACGCGGATGGAGTACGACGCGGCGGGGAACCTGACGCGCACCACTCAGCCGGCACCGTTCAACACCCGCGACGAGGTTCGGGCCTACGATGCCGACGACAACCTCACCTCGGTGCGCGATTACAACGGGCACACCACCACGTTCGAGTACGACTCTCTGGACCGGTTGACCAAGACGATCCTGCCGACGTACAATCCGGCGACCCCGAACTTGAACACGACAGTGCTCAGCTACGACCCGGTGACGGGACAGGTAGCGTCGGCGAAGGATCCGCGGGGCAACACCACCCAGTTCGGGTACGACGCGGCGGGGAACCTGACGAGCGTTCAGACTCCCACCGGGAAGACGACCAGGATGGGATACGACGCCTCCGGTCGGATGCTCTGGCAACAGAATCCGAAGGGTGACGAGACCCCCGATCCGACCGACCATCGGACCACCTACGACTACGATGCCGGTGACCTCGTCACGGCCATCACCGACCCCGACAACCGCACCACGCAGGTCGGATACGACAACGTTGGAAATCGCACCAGCATCACGGATGCGGCGAGCCAGGTCACCACGTTCACCTACGACGAGCTGAACCGCGTGACCGCGACCACCCTCCCCGGTGGCCGGCAGACGACCGCCACCTACGATGCGGCGGGCAACGTCGTGCGTACCGAATCGCCGGAGGGCGCGGTCACCAAGGTCGCCTACGATCAGCTCGGACGGCCCACCAGCCGGGTCACCCCTCGGGGTGCCGACACGGCGAACGAGGCTCAGTACACCTGGACCTACGCCTACGATGCGGCAGGGAACCTCACCAAGACAACCGGTCCGATGGGCAGGGCGACGCGGCGTACGATGCGCTCGGCAACCTCCTCGAGACGATTGATCCTGCAGGCGGGAAGACCACTTACTCGTACGACAGCATGGGACGCGTCATCGCTGTCACGAGCCCTCGCGGGCAGGAAGGGGCGACCGGTTTCACGACGACCTTCGACTACGACGAAGCAGGCAACCGGACGCGGATGACCGCTCCGCGCGGCGGGGTGACCCCCTGGGAGTACGACCAGGGCGACCGGATGGTGGCGACAGTCGAGCTGCGT
>CALMEC010000268.1 GCA_937862675.1 uncultured Actinomycetes bacterium | reverse complement strand
CAATCTCGACTTCTCCTCGGAAGCCGACATGGTCAAGAAGCTGCGCGTGTCGCTGGCGCTGCAGCCGGTGGCGACGGCGTTGTTCGCCAATTCTCCGTTCACGGAAGGAAAGCCCAACGGCTATAAGAGCTTCCGCTCGGCCGTGTGGCTCGATACCGATCCCGACCGTTCCGGCATGCTGCCTTTCGCCTTCGAGCAAGGCATGGGTTATGAGCGTTATGTCGACTACGCGCTCGATGTGCCGATGTATTTCGTCTATCGCGACGGCCATTATCACAACACCGCGGGCGAGAGCTTCCGCGCCTTCCTCGAAGGCATCGCCTTCGGCACCAACCACATCATCGACACCTATCTCGAAGCCGGCGCCGAGCCGCGCTCGCTCCCCTTCGACGCGACCGTGGCCGACCGTGTCCACGTCATACGGTCCTTCGCCGACGCCGGGCGCATCCGACCGCATCTGGGACCGGACATGCGCTGGCTGGTCGTCGGCGGCGGGTTCATCGGTGCGGAGTTCGCCGCGAGCGCCCGCCTGACCGGCAGCGAGGTGGACCTCGTCATGCCCGAGGAGCGCATCCTCCAGACGCCGTTCGGTGACATGGCGGCCGAGTGGTTCGACCGACGCCTGCGGATGCGGGGCGTCACGGTCCACGCGGCGGACGGGATCGAGGACGTCCGGCGAGACGGCGACGCCGTCCATGTCCGTTTGACGAGCGGTGCCGAACGCGTGGTGGACCACGTCTGCGTCGGCATCGGCGTCGCCCCGAACGTGGGCCTGGCCCAGCAGGCCGGGCTGGAGCTGGCCGAGCGCGGCATCGCAGCGGACCGGTGCCTGCGCACGAGCGCCGAGGGCGTGTACGCGGCCGGGGACGTCTGCGCATACGACAGCGTCCTGCACGGGCGCCGGGTGCGCATCGAGCACTGGGACGTCGCCCGGTCCCACGGTCAGCACATCGCCGAGCAGATCTCCGCAGATGAACCCCGTGAGTTCCGGCAGCTGCCCTATTTCTTCGGGACGATGGGCGACTGGGCGTTCCTGGAGTACGTGGGCACCGCGATCGGCACACCGATCCCGCGCGGGTCGCTCGACGGGGACGACATGGCCATCGCCTACCTGGACGACCACGATGTGCTCGTGGGTCTCCTCACCGTCGGGCGGGCGGACGACCTGGAGGCCGCGCGACAGCTGGTCCCCGACCGGGTCGTCATGGATCCCGACGCCCTGACGGACCCCGACCGGACCATCCGATCGTGCGGACGAGAGGACGCGAGCGCATGAGCACGGCACCACTGACCGATCCCGCCCGCCTCCCGCAGTCGTGGCGCGACGTGGTGTCGCCCCCCGACGACATCGTCGAGCGCACGCTCCGTCATCTGCGCGACCTGCCGTCGGGAGTCCTCGACACCGATGCGCTCGCACAGCTGGTCGGCGCCGTCGCCGAGCGCGGCCCGGAGCCGATCGAGGTCGGGCTCCCAGGAGCGGCCGGGGTCGAGCGCGAACGGGACGACCTCCGCACCGGCGGCGCGCGCCACCTCGTGGAGCGACTGGTAGGCCGGACGCGTGCAGACGATCCGCTCACCCGGCGCGGCGAGGGCGTTGGCCAGGAGGAAGATCGCCTCCTCCGCGCCCGCGCAGACCAGCACCTCATCCGCGGTCACCCCGTCGTAGAGCCCCGCGATCTCCTCGCGCAGCAGGGGGTGACCCTCCGACTCCGTGTACCCGAGGGTGAGCCCGTCCCAGAGCGCCCGCGAGGCGGGATCCGCC
>CALMEC010000267.1 GCA_937862675.1 uncultured Actinomycetes bacterium | reverse complement strand
CGGGATATGCACGAACAGGCTCGGGCGGTCGAACCCGAGCGCCTCATGATAGGTGGCGTTGCACACGTAGCCCCCGCAATCGTCCGAGCGCTGGAGCACGAGACCGACCTCGCCCGCGACCTCCGCGTCAGCGGCTTCGAGGAAGCGATTCGACGCACGCGTGAGCGGATCGCCCATGTCCTGGCCGTCCTGCAGGAGTCCATCGCCGGCGTCCGCGTCATCCAGGGCTTCGGTCGCCAGCGGGCCGCCGAGCGGAGCTTCCGCGAGGTCAACGCGGAGTACCGCGAGGCCAACATGCAGACGATCCGGATCTCCGCGGTCTACTTCCCCGGCGTCGAGTTCCTCACCGCGGTGGGCACCGCCCTGGTGCTCCTCTTCGGGACCCGCCGGGTGCTGGACGGGGACCTCAGCGTCGGCGTGCTCGTGGCCTTCGTCGGCTACGTGGTGATCTTCTTCGACCCGATCCAGCAGCTCTCACAGCTCTACGGGACGTTCCAGTCGGCCATGGCGGCGCTGGAGAAGATCCTGAACGTCCTCGAGACCGAGCCGGACCTGGTCGATCTCCCGCACGCCGTCGACCTGCCGGAGATGCGCGGTGAGGTGGAGTTGCAGGACGTGACCTTCGCCTACGACACCGCGCCGGTGCTGCGCGACGTCACCCTGACCATCCCGGCCGGGAGCACCGTGGCGCTCGTGGGCGCCACCGGCGCCGGCAAGTCAACGCTGGCCAAGCTCATCGCCCGCTTCTACGACCCCACGGACGGGGTGGTGCGGATCGACGGCCACGATCTGCGACACGTCACGCAGGCGTCGCTGCGCGCCCAGCTCGGCATCGTCCCGCAGGAGGGGCACGTCTTCCGCGGCTCACTGGCCGAGAACCTGCGCTTCGCCCGCCCCGACGCGACGGACGACGAGCTCTGGGCCGCGCTCTCGGCCGTCGGCGCGTGGGACTTCGCGACGGCACTGCCCGAGGGGCTCGACACCGAGCTGGAGGAACGGGGCTCGCGGCTGTCGGCCGGGGAGCGCCAGATCGTGGCCTTCGCACGCGCGCTGATCGCCGATCCGCGTCTGCTGATCCTGGACGAGGCCACCTCGTCGGTCGACCTCCGCACCGAGAAGCAGATCGAGACGGCGCTGGAGCAGCTCCTGGCGGGCCGTACCGCCGTCGTGATCGCCCACCGCCTGTCGACGATCCGCCAGGCCGACCGCATCATCGTGGTCGATCACGGCCGGGTCCTGGAGGAGGGCACGCACGACGAGCTGATCGCGCGTGGCGGGCGATACGCCGATCTCTACGCCAACTGGGATGCGTGACATGTGGACAGCAGGTCCGGGCCAGGACGGGTGTGCTACTTTGTCGGCCGCCCGTACGGGATTCCAGTGGGGGATCGTCTAGCGGTAGGACGCCGGGTTCTGGCCCCGGTAGCGGGGGTTCGAATCCTCCTCCCCCAACTTGATTCCTGATATAACGGGTATTGCTAGTGGCACCACGGGGCGCATTCGTCTAGGGGCCTAGGACGCTGGCCTCTCACGCCGGTAACACGGGTTCGAATCCCGTATGCGCTACTCCACGAACCCTCCGCGACGCGGGGGGTTCTGCCATTTCGGGACCGCCCGGACGACGACCCGGCCTGCACGCCGCAGGGTAGGCTTCCCGTGTCGTTCGCGGGGCCTCTACCCTCGATCGGCACCGGGATCCCGGCCGTTTCCCGCGGCCGGTATCCCACCAGCGACGCACGCGGCCGGGCGTCGCCGGCCACGCCATCGGACCGGACGGCCATGGGCAGCCATCCCCATCCGGGCCACGCGGCGCATCACCATGTCCTGGGGACCATGTCCGAGGGATGTGATGCCGTCCCCGCCGCCGGGCCAGGAGGACGCACCACGACAACGCCGGAGGACGACTACCTGGCGGGAATACGTCCTGCCATTCAAGAAGCGATCCGGATGCATCCACTCCGTCGACGCACCCCCGTTCAGCCTTTGAACATCGCGATCAATGGGATACGTCGCGTCTCTGCCGCCGCCGATGATCCGAACACCGAGTGGTAATGAGTCTCACTCTCGTCTAGAGTCGCTCTCCGGAATTCGTTCACACCGAACATCGAGAAAGCAGGACCCCAGTGAAATTTCGTCGGACAGCCCTGGCAGGTATGGCGGTCGTCGCGTGCGCGCCCCTGCTGTCGGCATGCGGGTTGTCGCCGGACTCCGCCCCGTCCACCGGCACCTCCCCCCCGGGCACCACCCGGGGCCCCCGCGCGGCG
>CALMEC010000266.1 GCA_937862675.1 uncultured Actinomycetes bacterium | reverse complement strand
TGGGTGCCGTGCCGTGCGGCGCCTCCGCCATGACCACCGTGGGCCGGTACTCCTCGTCGAGCGCGAAGAGCAGCGACTCGGCGCCGGCGATCGACCCGAAGAGCTGGAGCACCATGTCCGACAGGAGGTCGCCGTCGCGGTTGAGCGCGGGCACCACCAGGGCGTCCCCGGCGTGCGCGATGAGCATGGCGTAGGTGGCGTCGATCAACATGGGCCGGTACTTCACCGACGGATGGCGCTGGGCGGCGGCGTCGAGCTCCTCCTTCAGCATGCCCTCGTACACCGGGGAGACGGTCCACTTCGGACCGCCCGTCACCATGGCGCGCATGCGCTGTGCCTGCAGGAACGCGATCTCGGCGACGGCACGGCAGGTGCGGCGCGTGATCTGCTCCCTCCGCCAGGCGATCTCGTCGTCGCCCGTGCCGATCCGTCCCTCCTCGGCGCCGTAGGCGTCGTCCACCGCCATCCGGACGACGGAGATCGGTGCGTGGATGCCGCCGACAGGACGGACGCCCGCCAGCCGACGACCGGTGCGGATGATGACCTTGCCGTCGATGCCCGCGCGCAGGATGGCGTTGGGGCTGCCGACGTCACCGGCCTCCTCGGGCGTGATGGTGGCCGCCTTCAGCCCGAAGCCGTGCTCCTTCATGGCGGCGGCGGCCTCGTCGACCACCCCGTTCCGGGTGGCCCGGCGGTTCTCCAGGGAGAGGTCGTATCGCGCGAGGGCGATCTCGGATCCGATCACCGAGGGCTCGATGACGCGCAGGGCCTCCTCAAGGAGTTCCTGCCCCGTCTCGTCCCCCTCCATGATCACAAGCGTCTTCGTGTCAGTCGGCATGGGGACAGTGTAGACAGGCGGGAGCCGTCCGAACCCGCCGTCTCCGCTTCGTCACCGCCGTCCCCCGGCCGGGGAGGACGAACGGCCATGACACCGTCCGAGAGCCGGTACGACGTCTTCCGATCAGAGGAGATCACGGCGGAGATCCTCCGCCGAACGGGGCGAGAGCAGCGCGGGCGCCACGTCGAACACCGTCCTCGCGCCCACCTCGCCTGCGGCGTTCAGCCGACGTACGGCACGCGCGTACGCGACGAGGACGCTGGCGGTGAAGCCCGGGTTGTCACCAAGTGCGAGCGAGAACTCCATGGTGTGCTCGGCCCCGTTCGCCGTTGCGCTGCGGATGACGAATCCGCCGTGGGGCATCGTGCCGTGCTCCCGGGCGAGGGTCTCCGCGTCGATGAACTCGACCGTTGTGTCGTAGTCGGCGAAGTAGTCCGGCATGGTGACGACCGCCGTCTCGACCGCCGCGGCGTCGGCGCCGTCGTCCAGGACGATGTAGCAGTGACGCGTGTGCTTCTGACGCGTCGTGAGCGTCGGGCGGGTTCCGCTGCGAGCGGCCTCCACCGCGCCGGCCACGGGCCGCGTGTACTGGACACCGGCCGCCACTCCCGGGATGCGGCGGATGGCGTCGGAGTGCCCCTGGCTGAGCCCGTCGCCCCAGAAGGTGTACGTCTCACCCTCCGGAAGGATGGCCTCGCCGAAGAGACGGTGGATCGAGAACATGCCGGGATCCCAGCCGGACGAGATGAGGGCCGTGGTGCCGGCTGCGCGCGCCGGGGCGTCCACGGCGGCGAAGTACGCCGGGATCCGGGCCTGGGGGTCGTAGCTGCCGACCAGACTGAAGCGCGTCGCGAGGGCCGGCACCTGCGCGGGCAGGTCGTCCTTCGACCCGCCGCAGCACACGAGCACGTCGACCGCGCCGATGAGGTCGTCGACCGCGTCCTGGTGCACCACCCGCGTGGACGGATCCGCCGGGGTGACCGACTCCGGTGCCCGCCGGGTGACGATGGCGACGAGCTCGATGTCCGGGTTCTGCCGGACGACGGACTCGACTCCGCGTCCGAGGTTTCCGTATCCGACGATGGCGATGCGTGTGGTCTGGGTCATTGGCGAATTCTGCCGAACGCCCGTGCGGGAGGTCCATGGGAAGAGGGCCTGACACGCCGACCACGCGTCGGCCACGGCCTCTGAGGCGGGCGGCGCCCGGCCGTGTGGCGCCCCCCTGCCGGGCGGGTCGGTTGTCCCGCGGGGTTGGGGCCGGACCCGCCGGCCGAACCCCTCGCCCCCCGGGCCGTCCCCCGGGCGCCGGCGCCCGTGACGTTCCCCGGCCCCGAGGTCACCTTCATGAAGGCGGCGCAGGTTGGCGCGACCGAGGCTGGCAACAACTGGATCGGCTTCGTGATCCACCAGGCGCCGGGACCGATGATGGCCGTGCAGCCCACGGTCGAGATGGCCAAGCGCAACTCGAAGCAGAGGATCGACCCTCTGATCGAGGAGTCGGAGGTCCTCCGGATGCTGGTCCACGACCCGCGCTCGCGTGACTCCGGCAACACGGTTCTCTCGAAGGAGTTTCCGGGCGGCGTCCTGGTGATGACGGGCGCCAACAGCGCGGTCGGCCTGCGGTCGATGGACGCGCGGTATCTCTTCCTGGACGAGGTTGACGGTTATCCCGGCGATGTGGACGGCGAGGGCGACCCGAT
>CALMEC010000265.1 GCA_937862675.1 uncultured Actinomycetes bacterium | reverse complement strand
GCGACCTCCGCCGTCCGGTCGAGCTGAAAGAGCAGCGCCCCTTCCGCCACCTTGTCGCCGCGCTGCACGGGGATGGCGTCGATCGTGCCGTACCGGGCGAGGACCGCGGCGCTCGTCTTGGCCCCGAAGCCGGCGATACCGGGAAGGCCGTCGGCGGCGTCACCGACGAGGGCGAGGTAGTCCGGGATCTGGACGGGCGTCACCCCGAACTTCGCCCGGACGCCCGCCTCGTCGAGTCGGGTGCCACGGCGGCGGTCCACCTGGACGATCACCGGGTCGCGCACGCACTGGGCGAGATCCTTGTCCGGGGTGAGGATCGTGACCTGGTCGACGCCGGGTGTGCCGGCGGCGCGGAACGCGGCCGCCGCCAGTGCATCGTCGGCCTCGTAGCGGACCATCGGCCACACGGCGACGCCCAGCGCGCGCAGGGCGTCCTCCAGAGGCTCGAACTGTGCGCGCAGGAGCGGATCGATCCCCTCTCCGGTCTTGTACCCGTCGAAGATCTCGTTGCGGAAGCTCTCGATGACGTGATCTGTTGCGACGCCGACATGGGTCTCCCCGGACTCCAGGAGCCGGGCGATGTTGTCCACCACGCCGCGGGCGGCGCCGACCTCCACCCCGTCGCGGTCGACGCGGGACGGCACGGCGAAGAAGTGGCGGAAGAGCTCGTAGGTGCCGTCGACCAGGGAGACGTTCATCCGTCGGGTGCCGCGCTACCGGGAGAGGGAGCGGTTGAACGCCCGGATGGAGAGGGGAGCGCAGACGGCCACGATGACGACGAGCGAGATGAGGCTGTAGAGAAGCGGATGCTGCACCGGCCATGCCACCCCGACGTCGGGAGCGTGGGGATTCCCGAACAGTCTCCGGAGCGCCTCCGCCCAGGCCGTGATCGGGTTCCACTCGGCGATCTGGCGGAGTCCCTCGGGGAGGTCCGTGATGCTCACGAACGTGCTGGCGATGAACGTGACGGGGAAGATGACGACGAACGCGACGCCCTGGACCGCCTCCGGGGTGGTGAGGGTGGACGCCATGAGCATCCCGACCCAGATCATGGCGAAGACGATGAGGATCATCAGCAGGTACGCCACGATCGCGTCCCAGACCGAACTGCGGATGCGCCATCCGATGACCAGCCCGCACAGCGACATGATCGCGATGGGCAGAAGCCCGCGGATCGTGTTCGCCACCGCGTGCCCGCCCAGGAGTGCTCCGCGCGCGATGGGAAGGGCCCGGAACCGGTCGATGGCGCCGTTGGTACGGTCGTTCGCCAGGGAGAGCGCGACGTTGAACGAGGCGAACGTGAGCGTCTGGGCCATGATGCCGCCCATGAGGAACTCGCGGTAGCTACCGCCCTCGATGCCGATCGCGTGTCCGAAGACGAAGCCGAAGAGCAGGACGAACATGACCGGCTGGATGGTGGCGTCGGTCAGCGCCTCCGGCTGACGTCGCATGTGGAGAAGACCGCGCTGCGCGATGACCCACACGTCACTGCGGAGCGTCGAACGCTCGGTGTCCCGGGTCTCGGACGGCGTCCCGCTCATCAGGCCTCCTCCGCGGCGTCGATCCCGTGCCCCGTCAGGGTCAGAAAGACCTCGTCCATCGTCGGCCGCCGGATGCCGAGGTCGTCCACCTCGAGCCCGGATCGCCCGATCGCCTCGGCGACGCGGGCCAGGATCTCCGTGCCACCGGCCGATGAGGACCGCACAGCCAGTGCGGTCGGATCGACCTCGGCATCCGTACCGGTGACCGAGGTCAGGATGCGCTCGGCCTCCGGGAGGTCGTGCCGGCTCTTCACGACGATGACGACCTGTGACCCTCCGACCTGTCCCTTCAGCGCCGCCGCGTCGCCGCGGGCGATGACCCGGCCATGGTCGATCACCACGATGTCGTCGGCGAGACGGTCCGCCTCCTCCATGTACTGGGTCGTGAGGAGGATCGTCGTGCCCGCGTCGACCAGGGTCTCGAGGACGGCCCAGAGGTCGTTGCGCGACCTGGGATCGAGGCCGGTGGTGGGCTCGTCGAGGAAGAGGACCTCAGGGTGCGAGACCAATGTCGCCGCCAGGTCCAGCCGGCGACGCATGCCTCCCGAGTACGTCTTGACCAGGCGGTTCGCCGCGTCCGTGAGGGAGAACTGCTCCAGGAGCTCATCGGCGCGCACACGCGCCGCACGTCGGTCGAGCGCATGCAGGCGGCCGATCATGGCCAGGTTCTCGCGGCCGGTCAGGAGCCCGTCGACCGTCGCGTCCTGTGCCGCGAGCCCGATCCGCCGCCGGACCTCGACCGGGTGGGTGACCACGTCGAGTCCGGCCACCGTGGCGGATCCGGCATCGGGTACCGCCAGGGTCGTGAGCAGCCGGACCGTCGTCGTCTTCCCGGCGCCGTTCGGGCCGAGAAGGGCGCAGACCGTCGCGCGCGGGACGTCGAAGCTCGCCTCCGCAAGGGCCACGGTCTCGCCGTACGTCTTGCGCAATCCGTTCGCGACGATGGCGTGGGGGGCACTCACACGCGTCATGTTTGCAGACGGGCCGATGTGGAGGTGCCGCTCTCGGTCTTCGCCGTCCGGGCGGTCCGAGGAGCCATCGCACCGGGAGACCTGCGCAGAGGCGGGAGAGGAAGGGATGGTCCTCCGACGACCCTGCGGACCTCGGCCGCAGGAGGCGAGGTGGGTCGCCGTGCCGGACGCCCGCCCACCACCTGGACGTTCAGGATGGGTTCAGGACGTCGTTGCGAGCGTGTGACGAAACGACGACCGGAAGGACTCCCCGATGTTCGACCTGATCAACGGACTTCCGATACACCCGCTTGTGGTCCACGTCATCGTGGTCCTCCTCCCTCTGAGCGTCCTCGGTACGATCGCGATCGCGATCGTACCGAGATGGCGGCGGCGCTACGGCCATCTCGTGGTCGCCGTCATGCCCTTCGTCACCGTCATGATC
>CALMEC010000264.1 GCA_937862675.1 uncultured Actinomycetes bacterium | reverse complement strand
AGCACGGCGTCTTCCTCGGCTCCATCATGAGCTCCGAGCAGACGGCCGCCGCATTCGGCACCGTCGGCCAGCTGCGCTTCGACCCGTTCGCCATGCTGCCCTTCTGCGGCTACAACATGGGCGACTACTTCCAGAACTGGCTCGACATCGCCGCCGCCGAGGGCGCGAAGGTCCCGCGGATCTTCTACGTCAACTGGTTCCGCAAGGACGCCGACGGCAAGTTCCTGTGGCCCGGGTTCGGCGACAACTCGCGTGTCCTCAAGTGGATCGTCGATCGCATCGAGGGTCGCGCGGAGGGTCAGGAGACCGCCATCGGCATCGTGCCGAAGCCGGAGGAGCTCGACACCGACGGCATCGACGTCTCCGACGCGGCCCTGACGGAGCTCCTCACGGTGGACGAGGACCAGCTGCGTGCGGAGATCCCGCAGACGGAGGAGCACCTCGCCAAGTTCGGCGACAAGCTCCCGCAGGCCGTCCGCGACCAGTTCGACGCCCTCAAGAAGCGGCTGGGCGTCTAGTGTCCCGTTAGACATCCGCTCGACCGACCGTCGACATGCGTCGGACGACGGGCCGCCTCCGGGCGGCCCGTCGTGATTTGGGAAAGGACACCATGCTCCGAGAGTCCACCGAACCCCTGTACACCGGCTATGACCTGGTCATGCTCGACCTGGACGGCGTCGTGTACTCCGGATCGTCCGCGGTGCCCCACGCCCCGGAGGGCGTCACGGAGGCGCGTGACCGTGGGATGCGGGTCGCCTTCATCACCAACAACGCGTCGCGGACTCCCGACGTCGTCAGCGATCACCTGACGCGACTCGGCATCCCGGCGTCCCCCGAGGACATCGTCACATCGGCGCAGGCCGCCGCGCGCCTGCTTGCGGACCGTTTCCCGGAGGGCTCGCCGATCCTCCTGGCCGGCGGGTCCGGCCTTGAGACCGCACTCCGCGAGGTCGGGCTCACCCCCGTCACGCGGATGGAGGACGCCCCGGTCGCCGTCGCGACGGGGTACGGACCGGACCTCCCGTGGAACCGCATCCTCCTTGCCGCCATCGCCGTGAGCGACGGCCTGCCGTGGGTCGCCAGCAACACCGACTCCACCATTCCCACCGACTGGGGACTCGGCCCCGGGCACGGCGCCCTGGTGGACCTCATCCAGCGCTTCTCGGGGCGCACCGCCGACGTGGCCGGCAAGCCGGCGCGTCCCCTCCTCGACGAGACCCGGCGCCGGATGGAGGCCGAACGCCCGCTGATGGTGGGCGACCGGCTCGACACCGACATCGCCGGCGGAACGAACGCCGACGTCGACACCCTCCTCGTGATGACCGGCGTCACCGGCCTCGTACAGATCGCGGACGCATCTCCCGAGGAGCGCCCCACATACATCGCCGCGGACCTCCGTGGCCTGTTCGAGCCCCACCCCACGCCGGCCTGGGCCGGAACGGGCGCGGTCCTCGGAGGATGGCGCGCCGAGGTGATCGCCGGCACGCTGGTCGTCCAGGAGGACGGGACGGACGACGCCCCGAGCGTGGCGGACTGGTGGCGGGTCGCCGCCGTCTGCCTGTGGCGCTACCGGGACGAGACCGGCCAGTCGGCCGACACCGGCGGCGTGGCACCGCCCACCGCGCCCTGACGGGTCACCCCCGCTGCGCCGCCCGACTCAGGTCCGGATTCCCGTACCCCGCGACATGAGCCATCCCGCCCAGGCGACCAGAAGTCCGGTGATGCCGACGCTGACGCCCAGTGACAGGAGGATGGGCACGTCACTCGTGCCGAGCATCCCGTGCCGGGTGGCGTCGACGAGATAGAAGATCGGGTTGGCGTGCGTCAGCCCGCGCCACGGCTGGGACAGGACGTCCACGGAGTAGAAGACGCCGCCCAGGAAGACGAGGGGCGTCAGGAGGAGGTTCCCGACGTACGACTGCTGGTCCCAGGTCTTGGCGAGAAGGCCGACACCGATGCCGAGGGCGGCGAACCCGACGGCCGCGCACAGGCAGGCGATGATCGTCACCAGGGGATTCCCGGCCGGCAGATCCACGAGGACCACGGCGGCCACGAGCGTGAGCGCCCCGACGGCCAGGCCGCGCACGACGCCGCCCGCCAGGTAGGCGACGAGCAGATGCCGCGCCCGCATGGGTCCGCTCACCGGATCGTCGATGAACCCGTCGAAACGGGCCTGATAGAGCGACGAGGCGGTGTTGGCGTAAGCCGCGGTCCCGGTCCCCATCATGATCAGGCCCGGAACGATGAAGACGTCGTAGTCGATGCCGTCGACCTGACGCTGGCCGAGGGCGAACTGCGCTGCCTGATCGGTCCGAACGGCGCCGGCAAGAGCACCTGCTTCGATATGCTCAACGGTCAGCGCGAGCCG
>CALMEC010000263.1 GCA_937862675.1 uncultured Actinomycetes bacterium | reverse complement strand
GCAGATCGGGCACGGACCGGCTCATGCGTCTCCCTCCGTCACGTCCAGCGCCGTGCGCAGGACCGTCACCACGTCCATTCCCTCGTCCGCCCCGCAGTCAGCGCCGATGAGCGCCGCCGTGTCGTCGGACGCCCGCATCAGGTGGATGCGCCGCACGCCGCGCGCACGGAGCGCGGCGACGGTCGCACGGAGCAGATCGGGATCCTCATCGGCGGCCGCGCAGACGGCGGCCAGCGGGTGGGATCCGTCGGGCAGGCGCTCCGCGACCGTCGCGGGGGCGAGGATCGGCTCGCCGGACACCGCGCGGATGCCGCCGGCCTCGAACAGGCTGCGGGCCCACGTGACCACCGCGTTGTGCCGGGCGATCGGGCCCACGCAGGCCAGGGCGACGGTGGGGGCGGGGTCCATGCCCGCGGCCCGAGCGCGCAACGCCTCGAACGCCGCGCCGTCGCGGAGTGTCGGCAGCGGCGGAACGGAGAACGTCCGGGCCCCCCGCATCCGGTGGAGCGGAACGCCCGAGTGGGCGGCGGCGACCAGGTCCGCGAACGACGCGTCCGGAGCAGGGCCGGAACCGGCCAGGGCCGCGACCCGCTCGGCCTCGCGCCGGCTGAGACCCGGATCCGTCGCGCTGTCCGGGTCGGGTACGGCGTCGTCGCCCAGCAGCGGGAAGGCGTTGACGCCGGTCAGGATCCGGCGGCGGTGTGCGACGTCGTCCTCACGGCGAGCGGCGGTCTCCGCGATGCGCGCGGCCAGCCATCCCGACGTGAGGGCCGGCACGATGCCCCCGGCGTCCTCGATCCGCTGCAGTTCGGCCCAGGCGGCCTGTGCCAGGTCTTCCGTCAGCCGCTCGAGGTACCACGAGCCGGCGCCGGGATCGCCGACGTGCGCCAGATGCGATTCGTCCATCAGGACGTGATGGGTATTGCGTGCGATGCGCCGTCCCAGTTCGGACGTGGCGCCTCGGGGCGCGTCGAACGGGGTGACGGTGATGGCGTCGGCGCCGGCGACGGCCGCGGCGAACGCCGCCGTCGTGGTCCGCAGCATGTTGACCCACGGGTCGAGCGTCGAGAGCATCCGCTGTGAGGTGCGGGCGCCCAGCCGCAGCGAACGATCATCGCCGGCACCGCACAGCTCGAGGATGCGGGCCCACACGCGCCGCGCCGCGCGCAGCCGGGCGATACTGAGGAACTGGTCGGCGTCGGTCTGGAGGACGACCTCGAGGCGAGCGGCCGCATCCACGGGCGCGAGACCCGCCTCGTCGCAGGCGCGCAGGTAGGCGGTACCTGTGGCAGCGGCGATCGCGATCTCGTGAACGGCGGAGGCACCGGCGTCGACATATGCCTGCGTGTCGCAGGTCAGGAACGTGACGTCCGGTCCGAGCATCGCGTGTGCCTCGACCGCGAGGGCGGCCGCACGGGCGACGGCGGACTCCGGCTCGTCGTCCAGGCGCCCCGACCCCGCCAGAGATCCAAGGGGATCGATGCCCAGGCTGCCGGCGATCGTGGTGAGATCGTGTCCCCGGCGCTGCCAGAGCGCGACGAGGAGCGCCGCCGCGGGAATGCCGGACACGCCGGCCGACAGAGCGATCGGGGCACCGTCGACGAACACTCCGTCCAGCACCTCGTCCAGGTCGTCGAGGCTGTGGACGATCACGCCGTCACGGCCGACAGCGTCGGCGAACCTCACATCCCCGGGACCGAGGCCCTCACGTGCCGCCCTGTCGAAGCGGAGGGCGATGGCGGTGGCACCCCCCTCCAGGTCGGCGAGGATGGAACGGCGTGCCGCATCCCGCGACGGGGCGGCCTGCTCCTGCCGGATCTGCCAGGGGGCACCGGCACCCCCGCGACGAATGAAGCGCCCGTCCGTGGCCGGCACGGCCGACGCGTCCTGGGCGACGTAGAGCCATGGGACCCGGAGATCCCCGTCCACGGACGTGGTGGGCACACCGTCCGCGGCCGGAGACCCGACCCGCGCCCGCCAGTCGTCGAGCGTCACCGGCGGAAAGTCTGCTGCGAAGCGCTCAGCGATGACGGCATCCCCTGGGGCAGCGCGATCCGAGCGGCGCCCACGCCGAGCCGCACCACCCGCACGGGGCGGTCGGCTGGTCGTCGACGTGCACCGGCTCGTCCGTGATCCCCGCCACGGCCCGTCGCCGATCCACCGGCGGAGCAGTCGCCCATGTGGACATCGTGTTCATCGTCCTCCTATGGCCCGCGGCCGGATGCATCGTCGACCTCCCGAGCGGAGTCGACGAGCGTTCCCCGGATATCGGCACATCTGCCGCCAGCGTACCAGCCGCCGTGCGGATTTCGGACCGGTCACCGGCGACCGGTGGGCCCGGTGGTCGATTCCACGATCCGACGGTGCGGAGCACGCCCCTGGGCGGCCGATCCCTCCACCCACCCGACCGCCCACCGGGCGACATGGGAGGAACACCACCCGTCTCGGCGGCCGGGCGACCTCCCGCATCCGGCGTGAGCGCATCCCCGGCATCCGCGAACCCGTGGAGATGCCCTAACGCCGGTCGATCCGGACCCGGGCGCCGGTCCTGCCCAGGAACCGCGAGGCGTCACCCCGGTTCACCGCGACCGAGAGGTGGCCGTGACTGTCCACGAGGACCGCGAGCCCCGCCTCGGGCACGTCCCCGAAGGTCCTCGTGACCACCCCGTGCCGGCGCTCACCATCGGCGCCGGTCACCCAGACGCCGGTACCCGCGGCCAGGTCCGCGGCCACCAGCGCGTCACCGCCGATCCCCAGCTGGACGTTGCCGAAGCGGTCGACCCCGACGATCTCGCTCATCACGTGCCCGCCGGCGACGTGGTTCACCGGACGAGGGAGCCGGACGAGGGACGCGGGGTCGATGCGCGGACCGAGATCGTCGATGAGCGAGCCGTTCAGGAGGTCGATCGCGGCCGGGACGAAGACGTCGCGCCCGTCGAAGGTCGCGAAGGGACGATGCACGCGATACCCGGACAGGTCGACGGCGATCGTCACACCGGCTGGAGGGGTCGCCTCGGTCAGGAGACCGTTGTCGGGGCCGATGTGGATGCGGCCGTCCGTATCGCGCAGCGCCACCGCGCGCCGGTCGGTGCCCACCCCCGGGTCGACGACGGCGACGTGGATGCCCACGGGACACACCGGGACGACCCGTCCGACGACCACAGCGCCCGCACGGATGTCCCCGGGAGGGATGTCGTGCGCCAGATCGATGACCCGGGCACCGGGCGCGGACCGCGCGAGGAGTGCGTGCAGAACACCTACATGCTCGCTGTCCGGACCGTAATCGGTGAGGAGGGTGACGATCATGATCGCGGTCAATTCTACAAAAAACTGACGTGAGACCGAAAGAGGGTCCTGGTGGTGCGCCTGCACCATCCCCATACCCGCCCGAAAGGACACCCCTCAGCCGAATCGAATGTTTCTTGAGGGTTCTCCGGAGGATGAACGAACCCTGAGCAAGACCGTTCCGTGAACGAATTGTTCACAGCACTCAACTCTCATTGATTTACGGCCGATGAATGCCATTATCCGCGGAGCATCACCGGTTCACCCGGATGACTTAGGGAAGGTTCACGGATGAAGCGGTCGATCATCGTTGCTGGAGTGACCCTCGCGATCTCGTCATCGAGCGTCGCGCTGAGCGTCACTGCCAAGCCGCTTCCGAAGCGCGACGGAACCGTCATCGCATGGAACGCGAAGTCGAAGACCACGATCGTCTCCACCGTGGACCGGCGCGTCTACGTGCTTCACGGCCTCCGCAAGTCCACCCCGGGAACCCGCGTCCGCATCAACGGCATCAAGTGGGGCACCCCGACCAAGGGCATCAAGTGGGGCAAGGCGCCGAAGGGCATCAAGTGGGGCATCAAGTGGGCCAGTAACGGCACCTACAAGTCCGGCGTCGCCAAGACCGGCCGCACCTCCCGGATGAGCCTGCGCGCGACGGTCGTGCGCCGCGTCGGCAAGAAGGGCGTCGTCCTGTCGGTTCCCGGAGCCACCCTCGGCATCAAGGCCGGGCGCGGTGCCGTGTGGATCCCGAGGCTCACCAAGCGCACGAAGGCGGTGTCCGGGTCCTTCGGCACCACCGTCATCGTGGACATGGCGGGCGGGAAGAACGGCGTCGTCACCATGACGTCGGCACGCGAAGTCGCGGCACCGCCTACCGTGCCCAACGTCCCGTTCGCCGGAACCATCCTGTCGATCAACCGCACCGCCGGCACCATGCGCGTCCAGGTCGGCAGCAACGGCGTGACGACCGTCCTCACCCTGCAGGTGCCCGCCGGCACCAACATCGCAACGCTGAAGGTCGGCACCCCGGTCACCGGAACGGCGAAGGGCGTCAACGCGAACAAGCCGCTGACGGTCACCACGCTCGCCAGGAACACGACGTTCGCCGCCGCGGACGTGCCGATCCCGGTCCCTCAGACCACGAACTCCACGACGGGATCGACGACGCCCACGGCGCCCGGTGCCGGTGACTCCACCACGGAGGCCCGCGACGCGAACGGCGCCAGGCCGAATGGTTCGAACAGCGCGGGCACCGACCCGGGCACGACCCCAGGAACAGACCCCGGAACCAACCCCGGAACCGACCCGGGAACGAACCCCGGTTCAGGCTTGCCGGCCGCGAAGGCTCAGATCGCATCCATCCGGACCAAGTGGACGAGCAACTACTGGGTCCAGCTGCTCAAGCCGCAGACCTACAGGAAGGGACTCTCCGCGATCGACAGCGTCAGCGCCGCGATCACGGCCGGAAAGCCCGATCTGGCCATCCGTCGGCTGGATGACGTCCGCGACGCCGCCCGAGATCTCCGTGACTGGCCCTTCACCTCCTTCGCGAACGACATCCTTCAGCGGGTCAACGCGCTCGAGCATGTACTCGAGGACGTCGGGGACTGACTGATCAGCCGCCGCGCGGTGGCCGCACCTCGATGAGGGCGGCGACGATGCCCGCGGCCGACTGATCAGCCGCCTCGGCGGCGACATCCACGCCCAGGCCCCGTGCGTGGGCACTGGTGGTTGGCCCGATCGAAACGACCGTCGCCGACCTGAGCACGTCCGCACCGACGACATCCCCCGCGGCGTCCACGATCTTGGGGGACGTCACCGTCCACGCCTCCGCCGTACGAGCCATGGCGACCTGCAGGGGGTCCGGGCTCGCCGCGACGGACGTGTAGAGCGGGAACTCGACGACCTCGGCCCCTGCCGCGCGCAGACCGGTCGCCAGTTCCGCCCTGCCTTCGCGCGCACGCGCCAGGACCACCCGGGCGCCGTCGACACCCGACGCGGCGAGCGCATCGGACAGTGCCGCACCCGTCGCGCGCACCGGTGTGACGTCCACGGCGACGCCCGCATTCTCCAGCACGGTCCGGGTCTCACGTCCGACGGCGGCAACGCGGGCCACGGCCGGATGCCGGCGCCCCGACTCGGTCAGGCGCTCCACGAGATGGTGGGCACCGGTGGGACTGGTCACGACCACGACGTCGGCCGACGCGAACGCCGCCCACGACTCGTCCGGCACGGGGAGGGCGACGATGTCCAGGAGCGGCATCACGAGGGGCTCGTACCCGGCCTCGTCGAGCAGGCGGATCAGGCGCGCCGACTGGAGCGGCGGTCGCGTGACGACCACGCGGATCACGCCGGTCGCCGCATCAGGACGTGAGGGCGTGCGCGACACGGGCGATGAGCGCGTCGACGGGTGCCATGTCGTCCCCGTCGCCGATCAGGGTGACCTCGTCGCGGATCTGCCGTGAGTGGTCCTCGGTCGCCGCGAAGACCCGCACCTCGACACCCTCCGTGCCCACGCGGGCGTGGACGCCGATCGGCTCGCGGCATCCGCCGCCCAGTCCCAGCAGGACCCGGCGCTCGATCCCGAGGCACCGACGGGTCTCCGCATCGTCGATGGCGGCCGCGATCGCCGTTCCGACCGGATCGTCGATCCGCCCCTCCAGCGCCAGGGCGCCCTGACCGGGCGCCGGCACGCACTCGTCCACGGACAGCATCACGGCACCGGCAGGCGCGATCCCAAGACGGTTGAGTCCGGCGGCCGCGAGGACCAGGGCGTCGGCCTCGCCCCGGTCCAGCTTCTCCAGACGGGTGCCGACGTTGCCGCGGATCTCGACGCACTCCACGTCGGGCCGCAGCCGGCGTACCTGAGCGACCCGCCGCGCAGAACCGGTGCCCACGCGGGCCCCCGGCCCGAGAGCGACGAGTCCGCCAGGAGAGCCGATGAGCACGTCGTGGGGGTCCTCACGCTCGGGCACGGCCACCACACCGAGGCCAGGAGGAAGCTCCACCGGGAGATCCTTGGCCGAGTGGACGGCGATGTCGGCCCGCCCGTCCAGGAGCGCCTCCTCGAGCTCCTTGACGAAGAGCCCGCGCGTGGCGTCCGCGGCGCCGCTTGCGCTCCAGCGGTCGCCCGTCGTGACGAGCTCCAGGATCTCGACCGCGAAACCCGCGGAACGCAGCCGCCCCGCGACCCATGCGGTCTGCGTCCGGGCGAGGGGTGAGCGCCGCGTCGCGATCACGACCCTGCGGCCGTGAGCCGGAGCGGGAGTCATTTGCCGGGAACGGCCTCCAGGCCGAAGAGATGGCGCAGCGTCTCGACGTGGTCCACGGCGTCCCCGTCGACCGCCGCGTCGCGCAGTCGCACCGTCGGCTCATGGAGGAGTTTGTTGACGATCGAGTTGGTGAGCTGCTCGACCCGGGCGCGATCGTCCTGCGACAGGGACTCCCACCATCCGTTCATCCGCTTGATCTCGCTGGAGCGGATCTCCTCGGCGTGCGTGCGGAGGGACGCGATCGTCGGGGTGACCGTCAGCCCCGTCTGCCAGTTCTGGAAGCGCTCGACCTCGGCCACGACGATCTCCTCGGCGCGCAGGGCCTCCCGCATACGCTCGGTGCGGTTGACCTCGACGACGCGCTCCAGATCGTCGATGTCGTGCAGGACCACGCCCGGGACGTCGGAGATGTCGGGCGACAAGTCGCGGGGGACCGCGATGTCGATGAGGACCATCGGCCGTCCCGGCCGGGCGCGCATGGCGCGTTCGACCTCGCCGTGCCCCAGGATGTGGTGCGGCGCGTCGGTGGACGAGATCACGATGTCGGCGTCGGCCAATGCCGCGTCGAGCTCGTCGAAGGCGATCCCCGCCCCGCCGATCTGCGACGCGAGGGCACGTGCCGTCGAGACCGTCCGGTTGCAGACGGTGAGCCGGCCGACCCCGGCCTGGACCAGCGCGGCCGCGGTGGCGGCACCCATCTCCCCCGCCCCGATGAGGAGGGCGTGGCGGTCGGCCAGGTCGTCGCTGCTGCCGGCGATGGCGAGGTCCACCGCGACGGATGCGACCGACACGCTGCCGGCGCCGATGGAGGTCTCGGTGCGCACGCGCCGTCCCGTCTCGATGGCGTGACGGAAGAGCTGATCGATGACCGGACCGACGGACCCCTCCTCACGGGCCCGCTCGAACGCGTCGCGTACCTGCCCCTGGATCTCGCTCTCGCCGATGACCATCGCGTCGAGACTGGCGATGACGCGGAACAGGTGCGTGACGGCCCGCTGATCGCGGTAGGCGTAACGGGTGCACTCGAGCTCGCCGTGCGAGATGCCGGTGGCCTCGACCAGCGCCTGGCTGATGACGTCCTCGGCGACCGACACGTCGTCGGTGCGGACGTAGACCTCGGTGCGGTTGCAGGTGGAGATCGCGACGGCCTCGGCGACGGACTCCTCGCCCGCCAGCCGGCGCATGACGGCGCGCGCGGCGGTGTGCGTGATAGACGGCGTGTCCGGCCGTTGGATGGGGACGGTCCGGTACGATAGCCCGACGATTACCAGGGTCATGTGTGCCCCA
>CALMEC010000262.1 GCA_937862675.1 uncultured Actinomycetes bacterium | reverse complement strand
CCCCCCCCCGGGCGGGGGCCACCCTTGGTTTGTTGGCGGACATCCCCCCCCCCACCCCCCCCCCCGCCCCCGCCCCCCCCCCCCCGCCGCCCCCCGGCCCCCCGCCACGATACCGACGCGACCCGCCGGCCTCACCCCGCACGGCATCGGATGCCGCGTGTCAGCCGCCGGCCGCCCCGTCTCCCCTCCGCCCGGCCCGCTCGTCCAGGTCGACCGGTTCGAGGAGGTAGACGGCACCGGATGCGAACAGGTTGGGGCGCCGCCGCGCGAACGGGCCGGCCTCGCCCCCTCTGGCGTTCAGAGGGACGAACCGCCGCGGACGGAGGCCGACCTCGACCACCAGTCGCTCGAAGTCGTGGATCGTGCAGAGGTGGATGTTGGGTGTGTCGTACCAGCGGTACGGGAGCGCCCGCGAGACGGGCATCACGCCCCGGAACAGGATCCGCGCGCGCAGGCCCCAGTGGGCGAAGTTGGGGAACGAGACGATCGCCGTGCGCCCGATGCGGAACATCTCGGACAGGACGAAGTCCGGCCGCCTCGTGGCCTGCAGGGTCTGGGACAGGATGACGATGTCGAAGGAGTCGTCCTCGAAGTCCTCGAGACCGTCGTCGATGTCGCCGCGCATGACGGGCACGCCCCGGTCGATGCACGCGTGGAAGCCGTCGGAGGAGATCTCGACGCCCTGCCCCTCGCAGGCCCGCTCGTGGATCAGGTTCTCGAGGAGCGCGCCGTCCCCGCACCCGAGGTCGAGCACACGACTGCCGCGGGGGGTCATCCCCGCCAGAAGGGCGAGGTCAGGACGCATCGGCTGTCCCGTTCGGGTCCACGACGCCCTCCACCGCCTCGCGGTGGACGCGCCGCAGGAACGAGCCCACCGTCCGGTGGTACTCGGGGATGACGAGGAGGAACGAGTCGTGTCCCCACGGGGACGAGATCTCCTCGAACGTCACGGGGACCCGGTGGGCCGCAAGGGGGCGGACCATCTCGCTCGAGTGGGCGGTGTCGAACCGCCAGTCGCTGTCGAAGGACAGCACGAGGAACCGCGTCGCGACCCGCTTCAGCCGCTCGGCCAGGTCCACGGGGTCCCCGCCGAAGGGATCGAAGTAGTCCATGACGCGGGTGAGGTACAGGTAGCTGTTCGCGTCGAAGCGCTTGAGGAAGCTCGCGCCCTGATGCTGGAGATAGCTCTCGACCTCGAAGTCGACGCCGAACCCGCCGCGCGGCACGTCCGCCCCCTGGATGCGGCGCCCGAACTTCTGGCGCATGGACTCCTCGGAGAGGTACGTGATGTGGGCGATCATGCGCGCGAGCGCCAGGCCCGTGTCCGGCTTGGTCCCGGTGTCGTAGTAGTCGCCGTCGTTGAAGGCGGGGTCGTGCAGGATCGCCTCGCGCGCGACGGCGGAGAAGGCGATGTTCTGGGGCGAGAGCTTACTCGTCGAACAGACGAGAAGTGCCGCGTGGAGATCCTCGGGATGATCCAGCGCCCATTGGAGCACCTGCATGCCGCCGACGCTTCCGCCGATGGCGGCCGCCAGACGGGTGATGCCCAGATGCCGGATCATCGCCCGGTGGACGCTCACCAGGTCGCCCACGGTGAACGACGGGAAGCGGAGTCCGTAGGGTCGCCCTGTGGCGGGATCGACCGACCCCGGCCCCGTGGTGCCCTGGCAGCCCCCCAGCAGGTTGCTGCAGATGACGAAGAACCGGTCCGTGTCGACCGGCCGGCCGGGACCGATGATGTTGTCCCACCACCCCACGCGGTCGCGGTCGCCGTGGTCACCCGCGGCGTGCGCGTCCCCGGTGAGGGCGTGACAGATGTAGACGGCGTTGGACGCCGCCGCGTTGAGGGTGCCGTACGTCTCGTAGGCGACCTCGACGGGGGCGAGCAGGGCCCCGGACTCGAGCACCAGCGGGCGTTCCTCCGTGAAGAGGACCGCCCGCTGCGTCTCGACGGTGCCGACCGAGCTGCCGGCCGCATGGTGGCGCGTGGTGCTCAGGCCGTGGCCTTCGCCAGCGCCTGGTCGATGTCGGCCAGGATGTCGTCGATGTGCTCGATGCCGATCGACAGGCGGACCATGTCCTGCGTGACACCGGCCGACTCCAGCTCCTCGTCGCTGAGCTGCGAGTGCGTCGTGGACGCCGAGTGGATGGCCAGCGACTTCGCATCGCCGATGTTCGCCAGATGGCTGAAGAGCTCGAGCGACTCGATGAACTTCCGTCCGGCCTCGCGACCACCCGTGATGCCGAAGGTGAGCAGCGCACCGAAGCCCCCGGTCAGCGTCCGCTCGGCGACCTCGTGATACGGGTCGTCCTCCAGGCCGGAGTAGTTGATCCACGTCACCTCCGGGCGGCCCTTCAGGTGCTTCGCCACGGCGAGCGCGTTCGCGTTGTGACGCTCCATGCGCAGCGGCA
>CALMEC010000261.1 GCA_937862675.1 uncultured Actinomycetes bacterium | reverse complement strand
CTACCGCCCGGGCTGGACCAATATGGGCTCCGCCACTTCAATGACGGCGCTCTCCAGCGCCACGGGCGGACGTCTGCCCAAGTACGTCAGCCACTCCTCGGACGCCCAGGCACCGGTCTTCGCGGGCACCCGCTACACGAGCTATCCGAAGCCGGACGGCACCTATACGTTCGACAAGTTGTCCAGCGTCTTCCTGTCCGGGAACAAGACGCGCGATGACCAGCCCAACCACATCCGCATCCAGACGCATGTCCCTCGTGAGCTCGGCCTCACCTGGGAGTGGATGTGCCCGGCCCGCGTGTACGAGGTCGGTGACCAGACCGGCGACATGGTCGACGTCAAGATCAACCCGTCCAACTGCGTCCAGTGCGGTGCCATCACCGCGAAGGGCGGCCAGCTGACCCCGCCGGAGGGCGGATCGGGCCCGGAGTACTCGCTGACCTAGTCCTGTCCGGCCTGCCGGTGCCGGTGCGGCATCTCCCCGGGACGACGGACGTCGTCCCGGCGGGTCGCGCCCCCGGCGGGGTCGACGGTTTGCAGGGGGTATTCGCGCATCCGATCGGTGCGTGCGAAAAAACGATTGGAGAAGGCCGGTCATGGTGCCTACGATCGGCGCATCCCCTCTTCACCAATCGCCTCGGAGGCAGACATGGCCAGCGAATCGACCGGCGTGGACTACTCCCTCATCCACAAGCTCGACAGCCCCGCGAACCGTCTGCTCCGCGAGTTCGTCTGGGACCAGGGTGACGACCTCGGACAGCAGTCGTTCGCGACCCCCCGCTACTTCGACCGCCTGATCGACGTCGCCGGCCTGGACACGGGCATGCACGTCCTCGATCTCGGCAGCGGCACGGGCGGTCCGTCGGTCTACATCGCCACAAGGAGCGGATGCGCGATCACCGGTGTCGAGGTGAACGAGGTCGGCATCCGCTACGCCGGGCAGCTGGCGGCCGCGTCCGGGCTCGGGGATCGCGTGACGTTCGTGCAGGCCGACGGCATGAGGCTGCCGTTCGCCGATGCCACGTTCGACGCCGCCATCAGCCTCAACGTCCTCAACGTGTTCGCCGACAAGGTGGCGTTGTTCCGCGAGGTCCGGCGGGTGCTCCGTCCGGGCGGACGCCTCGCGTTCCTGTCGGGGACCTTCGAGTTCGGGCCCGGCGACGAGGAGACGCGTGACCTCCTGGAGCGCGGATACGCCGTCCAGCAGTACTTCGACTCGATCGAGAGCTACAAGCAGAAGCTCCGTGAGGCCGGCTTCGTCGTCGACGAGATCATCGAGTACATCAGCGACTTCCGCGCCAAGGTGGCCCGCTGGCGGCAGGGATGGATCGAGAACCGTGACGCCATCGCCGCCGAGCAGGGGGCCGAGCAGACGGACCACCACATCGAGTACTTCGGCCGCTACCTCGCGATGATCGACGCGGGCCGGGCGTCGAATCAGCTGGTCGTCGCCACCCGCGCCGACTGATCCGGCCGGTCCGGTGGGGGATCCGCCGGACCGAGCCACCCGTTCCGGTGCGTCACGCGACGGATCGCCGCGGCGAGATGTCCGGTCCGCGCATCGGGTGCGTCGCCTGCCCACACCATGCTCAGGCTCATCACGGCATCCGCGTCGAGGAGCGCCCGGTAGCCCACGCCCGGCCAGCTGATCGTCGCCATCGAGGCCGGACCGACGAAGAGCCGGTCGGCGTTGCGCGCCAGATGCGCGAGGACCGTCTCGCGGTTCTCGGGGCCGGGGAGGTCGACGAAGTCGGGCTGGAAGCCGCGCCGGTCACAGAGACGACCGACGAGCGAATGGACGCCGCGCGAGATCGTCTCGGGGATCGCCGCGACCCGCCGTCCCCGGAAGTCGTCGACCGTGAGCCGGTCTCGGCCGGACAGTGCGTGCTCATCACTGAGGGCGACCACGAGGGGCTCCCGGCGGACGAGTTCGGCGTGGAGACCGTCACGTCCCTGGAACTCCCTCACCAGCGCGATGTCGGCCTCACCCGCGGCCACGGCGTCCAGGGCCGGGTCGCTCCACATCTGCTTCACCGTGATGCGGAGGCCGTGGTCGGCGTGCTCGAACTCGTCGATGATCTCGGGCAGGGCCTCGAACGCCACGCTCATCGTGTGGACCAGCCGCACCGGCGTGGCCGTGGCATCGGCGATGGAGCGGACGCGGGTTCGAGCGCCCTCGACATCCGCCAGGATGCGGCGGGCATCGGCGTAGAGGGACCGACCGGCCTCCGTGAGGTCGATCGACCGGCCGGACCGGTCCACCAGCGTCGCGCCGCAGGCGTGCTCGAGTCGGAGGATCTGTGCGCTGAGGGCCGACTGTGAGACGAACAGGCGGCGGGCCGCACGCGTGTAACTCCGCTCGTCGGCAACGGCGACGAAGTAGTGCAGTTGTCGGAGCGTCAGGTCCACGGTCCGACGTAGTGTCCCATGCCGGGAAGCCGCCGTGGCGCCAGGGCTGCAACGCCCACCGGGGATGTGACCGCGGCCGTGTGATCCTCGGCGCGGCGGGCCGTCGTCACGTCGGACCCTGTCCGGAGGCGAGGGGCTCCTCGCGTCAGCCGGCCACGCGCCGCACCACGGCCAGTGCGACGTCATCGTGCATCGGGCTGTCGGCGTGGCGGCGCGCGGCGTCGTAGACGCCGTTCGCGATGTCGTGGACCGGGAGGGCGGTGAGCCGCCGGACGGTCTGGCCGAACCGTTCCTCCCCGAACTGGTCCTCCGGAGGGCCGGCCTCGGTGATGCCGTCGGTCGTGACCACGAGGAGGGATCCTGCGCCGAACGGCTCTCGGTGCGAGTGGTACGGCGCGTCGCTCAGGAAACCCAGAGGCGGATCCGGCGCCTCCAGCGTGTGCGAGGACCCGTCGGCACGGACCACGACCGGTGGCGGATGCCCGGCGTTGGTCCACCGCAGCTCGTCGGCCTCCAGATCGACGATGCCGAGGAATGCGGTGACGAATGCGGCGTCACCCAGCCGGCCCGCGATCATGTGCGACAGCTGGTCGATGAGCTTTGCGGGATCGTGCTCATGCACGGCAAGCCCCTCGAGCATGAAGCGGACCATCCCCGTGGTGCCCGCCGCCGGGATCCCCTTGCCGGCCACGTCGCCCACCAGCACGGCGACCTTGCCCGGTGCCGGCTGCCAGACGTCGTGGACGTCGCCGCCCACCATCGCCCCGCCGGCGGCGCGGTAGAGGGTCGCGATCTCCAGTCCGGGGATGATCGGGGGCTCCTCGGCCAGGAGCGCGTCCTGCAGTCCCTCCGCGATCCGGCGTTCGTGCTCGAACAGGAGCGCGTTCTGGATCGCCCCCTCCGCGTGCTGACCGAGTTCCGACAGGATGCGCATGATCCGTTCGTCGAATGCGTTCGGCGTCGAGGAGTAGACGGCGAGGACCCCGTAGGCACGGTCGACCAGCTCCAGAGGGATGGCGACCACCGAACGCGTGTCCATCGCCTCCATCGGGGTGAGGGCGATCTGCGGCTCCTGGTGGACGTCGTGGCAGATCAGGATGCGGCGACTCTCCGCCACTCGTCCCGCGATCCCGGTGCCGCGGCGCGTGCGCAGGCGAGACAGATCCGTCCCCTCCGGGAAGCCCCGTGCGGCCACGCCGATGATGTCGCCGCGCCGCCGGACGTCGAACAGGACGACACGGGCGTCCGGGACCAGTGCCATCACCTGCTCGACCAGGTGATCGTGGACGTCCGCCCGCGTCAGCGCCGACGCCAGCATGTGCGCGGCCCGGGCGATCGTGAGCTCCTCCAGCGCACGCTCCTCCTCCCGCTGCAGAAGTTCGGCGTTCTCCCGTGCCAGTGAACGGGCGTCCATCAGGGCGCGGTGGCGCACCGTGATGTCGGAGAGGATCACGACCCGTCCGAGCAGCCGGCCCTCCGCATCGCGGGCCGGGGCGCTGAAGCGTTCGAGTATGCTGCCGTCGATCGTCTCCAGCTGGTCGCGGAGGGTGACGTTGGGCCGGCCCTCCAGCCGGACGGCGATCCGCTCGTACATCTCCGGATCGGCGAACCGCGGGCGGACAAGATCGTGGAGCCCCTCGGCGGCGGGGCGACCGGTCAGGTGCTCGACGGGGATCCCCAGGAGGTCGCCGTACGCGCGGTTGACGAGGCCGATCAGCCCGTCGTTGTCGATGACGAGGACACCGTTCTGCGTGGTTGCGAGGAGCGCCTCCATCACCTGGCGCGTCCGGTCATGGCGGTCGTGGGGGGGCGCGTTCTGAACGGCGAGGCGGGTCTGCGGGGCGAGTGCCTCCGCGGCCGCCCGCTCACGACGGCCGATCGGCGGACGGCCCGCCAGATTGATCATGCCGACCGCGCCCAGGGCGGGGTTGGCGGCCGTTCGCAGCGGCATGGCGATGCAGCCGGCCCCGCGCATCGCCTCGCGTGCTGCGGTGGTGTCGATGCCGCGGCTCTCCAGCTCGCCGAGCCGTGCGAGCACGGCCGGCGTCCGGCCGAGATCGGGCCAGACGACCGCCGAGCCACCGTGGAGTCCGGTGAGACCGAGGTCCGCGGTCCCGGGACGGAACGCCGCGAGCACCTTGCCGAGCGTCCGAGCAAGATCAGGCCCGTCGGTGCTGAACCCGCGCCCGACCCGCCGGCCGTCCTCGTCCTGCGCGCGGATGACCACGATGTCGACGTCGAACGTCTCGCGGAGGCGCTCGGCGATGGCCCGCAGGCTCCCCTCCAGCGACGCGCCGGGGTCGAGGCCGGCGAACAGCTCGAACGGCGACGACGCCGTCGTCTCCTCCACCGACACGCCGGTCGGCTCGTCATTCACGGTGGATGTCGATCATGTGGACGTAGTGGGCCGCGCTGGCGAGGATCCCGGCGCGCTGTTCCTCGGACGTGTCACGGATCCGTCGTCCCGGTGAGCCCACGACGAGCGAACCCGGGGGGATGACGGTCCCCTCCGTGATGAGGGCGCCGGCGCCGATGATCGGTCCGGTCCCGACATGGGCGTGGTTCAGGATGATCGCGCCGATCCCGATGAGGACGGCATCGTCGATCCGGCATCCGTGGACGCAGGCCAGATGGCCGATGGTGACATCGTCGCCGATGGTGCAGGGCACGCCCGCGTCGGCGTGGAGGACGACACCGTCCTGGACGTTCGACCGTGCGCCCACCGCGATGAGGTCGGTGTCGCCGCGGATGGTCGCGTTCGGCCAGACGGATGAGTGCGGACCGAGCGTGACCCGCCCGATGACCGTCGCCGCCTCATGGACGAAGGCGCCGTTCTCCACCTGCGGCCGGTATCCCGAGCAATCCCGAATCAGGACTCGAACGATACGCCTCGTCGAAGGAATTCGATCGTGGTGCGGCGAATCGGCTTCGGTACTGTTGACCACTGTGTGAACTCGGTGGCCATCGGCCGACCCGGAGGTGCGGATGGGACCGCGACTGAGAGCGGCGATGACAATCGGTGTGCTGGGCCTCGCGGCGACGGCCGCGGGCTGCGGGGGCGGCAACGACGGCCCGGACGATGCGGCCGAGAACCTGCTCAACTGGACCATGCTGCACGCCCTGGGGGCTTGAGCGTCCGCCGGCGGCATCCAGGGCCTGCGCAACGGCGCCGGCGGCACACAATGGATCGCGCAGATCTACGGCCGCCCCGATGCGGTCGCCAGCCTCGAACGCTCGACGCCGATTTCCAGCCATGTGGCCGTGGACTTTGAGTTGTGGGGCTGCCCGGTCAGCGGCCCGCAGATACTGGCAGTGGTGAATTCCCTGCTGCTCGGGGTGGCGCCGCGCGACGACGCCGACAAGGTGTGCACCGAATGCAAGCGGCGCAACTTCACATGCGTGATGGTGAGCCGCGGCATCCC
>CALMEC010000260.1 GCA_937862675.1 uncultured Actinomycetes bacterium | reverse complement strand
CCCCCCGCGACCACCAAGGGCACGGTTCCCATGCCCGGGCCGCGCACCCTGTCGCCGCCGGGGCGGTCGCCTTTCGGGTGCTTTCCCGGCCGACCGCCGGTCCGTCCGGTCCGTTAGGGTCGGTCGATGAACGTCGTCGTCGGATCGGATGAACGTACCGCCCTGACCGACCGCATCGTGGCCGACCTGCGCGAGATGGGCCACGTCGTGGAGACGACGGGAGCGCTCGCCGGCACCGACGACGAGTGGGCGGAGGTCGGTGCCACCGTGGGGCGGGCGGTCGCATCCGGCGACGCCACGTTCGGCGTGCTCTTCTGCTGGACCGGGACGGGGGTCTCGATCGCGGCCAACAAGGTGCCGGGCGTCCGGGCGGCCCTCTGTGCCGACGCCGAGACGGCGCGCATGGCGCGCCGGTACAACCACGCGAACGTGCTGGTGATGTCGCTCCGCCTCACCTCCGAGACGGTCGGCACCGAGATCCTCACGGCGTTCCTCGGGTCCCCCGACGGCGACGACGCCTTCGACCGGCGCAACGTCGCCGCGCTCGGGCGCCTCGACGACGGCGGGGAGTGAGGGCCGGCGGCGGTCCGCGACCGCGTGCTCACATCCCGACGGGCCCTGGGCCTCCCGTCCCGGATCAGCCGAGGATCGACCCGAGGGAGTCCAGGTCGAGCGTACGGTTGGTGGCGGGCTCCGCGATGGTGACGGACTTCCCGTAGTCGTCGAACCGGGTGTCGAAGGTCACGTCCGCGCGTGAGATCTCGGGGAACGCGGTGATGCGCCCGCGCAGGCCGAGTGTGACCACGACGCGCCGGGGCAGGAGGTCCCGCGTCCCGATCCACATCTCGACGGAGCGCCGTGTGAGGCCACGACGCAGCTCCGGGATGGAACGCCGGATGTCGTCCGGCCGGACCGTTCCGGTCTCGACGCGCGACAGGACGTTCAGCGCGTCGCGGCTGACGACGTCCAGGTCGACCTGACCCGTCATCCGGACGGTTTCGGTGCCGTCGACCGTCTCGCGTCCCTCCACCCGTGGCGAGGTGATCCAGGTGAGCAGCCCGGACGGGAGGAGCGCGGGGTGCGCTTCGCGGACCCGGTCCTCCGGGAGGGCGACCCGGTAGTCACTGCCGAGCAACCCGACGAAGACCCGTCCTCCGACCTTCGTCACGTTGCCCTGGACGCTCGGCAGGCTCGCCAGCGAAGCATCGAAGTCGAGTGTTGCGTCGTCGCCGTTGACCGTCCCCTGCCCGTTGGCGCGGATGCCGCCACCCAGGGTGCGGATCAGGATCGCCGGGGTCCGCGCGCTCCTCGTCGACACGACGCCCCGGGCGGACCCCTCGATCGTGACGCGGAACTGTGACTGCCCGGCGGCTGCGCCCTGTGCGTCCTTGAGGATCTGATCCGGGGTACGGTCCTTCGTCAGGTCCGCTCCGCCCGATCCGCCGCAGCCGGCGACACCGGCGATACCGAGCGCCGCGGCGCATGCGACCAATGCCGATCGTCTCACCATGGAACCTGTATACCACGCCTGCGCCCGTCCGCTTACACTTGATCACATGAACCGCCCCCCGATCCCCACCCCTCGAGGCATCGGCGGAGACGGCGCGTGAGCGATCTCTGGGTCACCCCGATCGGGGTCGGTGCCGGATACGCGCGTCCCGATGAGAACCAGAGCTGTTACCTCGTGGGGGCGGGCGACACGCGCATCTGCCTCGACATGGGCGCCGGCGCCCTCAACGCACTGCGCACGGAGATCGCCCCGGAGACGCTGGACGCAATCGTCATCAGTCATCTGCACGCCGACCACTGCGTCGACCTGTTCGCGCTGCGGGTGTACATGGTGTGGGGACCGGGACGCGGCCGGCGACTGCGCGTGATCGGACCGCCGAGGCTTCGCGACCTGCTGATCGGATTCGCCGGGGAGGGCGGCTGGGACAGCGCGTTCACCTTCGACGTCGTCCATCCGCCGGTCGCCACCCTCACGGTGGGAGACGCGGAGCTCACCCTCCGTGAGGTCCCGCACAGCGCCCTGACGTTCGCGGTCCGGGTCGCGCATGGGGAGCGGGCGTTCACCTACGGTGCCGACTGCCGGCGCAACGACGAGCTCGTGGAACTCGCCCGCGGCAGCCGGCTGCTCGTCGCGGAGTGCGGCGACGGCGTGGACCGGCGCGACGACACGGTCCATCTGACCGGGGGCGACGCCGGCGACATCGCCCGGGCCGCCGGGGTCGGACGGCTCCTCCTCACCCATTGCTATCCCGAGCACGACCGCGACGCCACGCTGGCGGCGGCGCGGAACGCCTTCAGCGGTCCCGTGGACTGGGCGCGTCAGGGCGTCCGGGTGGACGTCGGGTGATCCGCTGGATCCGGGGATGGCCCGTGCGGACGAAGGCGGTGGTGCTGAGCGTCCTCATCGCGGGCCTCGGTCAGGCCTACCTCGGCCGTTTCGGGCGGGCACTCATCTGGTTCGCCGGGGTGATCGGCGTCACGGTCGCGTTGAACCGTGGTGACACCTCCGAGAACGTGCGGCTCCTCTTCGGCGTCGTCCTGGGGATCCTCAGCGGGATCGACGCGGGTGTCGTGGCACCGCGGCCACCCGGCGACGGTGACGGCACCGGAACGCGGTAAGTAGACTCCCGGGAATGGGGATCGACACCTCATCCGGGGCCAAGCTGTCCGATCGCGACGTCCAATCACTTTGGCGGCGCTACAAGGACTACGAGGACCAGACCGCACGGGACCAGCTGATCCTCAACTACGCGCCGCTCGTCAAGTACGTGGCCGGCCGTATGAGCGCGGCGCTGCCGTCGCACGTCGACGAGGCCGACCTCATCTCCTACGGCCTCCTCGGGCTGATCAACGCGGTCGAGCGCTTCGACCTCAAACGCCGCATCAAGTTCGAGACCTACGCCGTCACGCGCATCAAGGGCGCCATCATCGACGAGCTCCGGTCCATGGACTGGGTGCCGCGATCGGTCCGCGCCCGCGCCCGCGAGATCGAGCGGACCTCGGTCGCCCTTGAGCACAAGCTGCAGCGCGCACCCACGGACGAGGAGATGGCGAAAGCGCTCGGGGTCAGCGTCCGTGACTTCCAGGACAGCCTCACCCAGATCGCCAACTCGTCGCTCGTCGCCCTCGACGAGGTGTGGAGCGGATCCAGCGGCAACGAGACCATCGCGCTCATCGACACCATCGGCGACAGCGCGTCCAGTGACCCGGCCGCCGCCATGGGCGAGACCGAGACACGCATCACCCTGGCCGATGCCATCGCCGGCCTCCCCGAACGCGAGAAGATCGTCGTCTCGCTGTACTACTACGAAGGTCTGACCCTCCGGGAGATCGGAGAGGTCCTCGGGGTCACCGAGAGCCGGGTCAGCCAGCTGCACACGAAGGCGGTACTGCGGCTGCGAGGCAAGCTCAGCGACGAGTAGCCCGTCGTCTGGGGTTCGGTGACCGCGGCAGCGGCCGCCCGGCACCACGCGTTCGACGTCCGCACTGAGGCGTCATCCGGGCCTCCCGCGCCCTGTCCGGGCGGTCGGCCGGTACTCGGGCGGAACGGGTGTTCCGGGGCATGTTTTCCTTTCGCGGGCCCTGGGTAACAAGGCGCCAGGGTTCACGTTCGAAAGGCACGGCCATGGCTCACATCGATCCGACCTCGATCCGCAACGTCGCCGTCCTCGGCCACCGCGGAGCGGGGAAGACGAGCCTCGTCGAGGCCATGCTGTTCGCCGCCGGGGCCACCGGACGCCTGGGATCGGTGGCCGAGGGCACCACCGTCACCGACTTCGACGAGGAGGAGACCCGCCGCGGGATGAGCGTGACCTCGTCGCTGTGCCATCTCGCATGGCGCGGCGTCGACGTCAACCTGATCGACAGTCCGGGGGAGTCGTCGTTCCTGGCCGACGCGCTCACCGCGATCCGTGCATCGGACTGCGCGCTCATGGTCGTGAACGCGCAGGAGGGCGTCGAGGTGATGACGGAGCGCCTCTGGGAGAGGTGCGAGGAGGCCGGGCTGGCCCGGGCGGTGGTCGTCAACATGCTGGACCGCGACCGTGCGGACATGGACGCGACGCTCGACGCGCTCCGGGAGATGTCGCCCGGGTGCATCCCCGTGGAGATCCCCATCGGCATCGGACCCTCCCTGAAGGGGGTCATCGACCTGGTCGACATGAACGCGACCATGTACACCGACGGGCCCAACGGGTCGACGGGAGAGATCCCGGCGGCCGACCTCGAGGCGGCCCAGGCGGCCCGCGAGCGCCTGATGGACATCGTCGCGGAGTCGGACGACGTCCTCATCGAGAAATACCTGGCGGGCGAGCCCATCACCCACGACGAGCTCGTCGGCGCCATCCATCGCGGCATCCTCGAGCGGCGCATCTATCCGGTCCTGTGCGCGGCGGGGGGCCGGGCGGGCTTCGGTGCCGATCGTCTCCTGGACGCGATCGTCGACGAGCTCCCCTCTCCTCCGGAGCTCGGACCCTGGACCGGCGTCGACGTGGACACCGGCGCCGAGGTCGAGATCCCCCTTCGCGACGACGGGCACGCGATCGTGTACGTCTTCAAGACCGTCGCGGACCAGTTCAGCGGCCGGGTCAACATGCTGCGGGTCGGGACCGGCACGCTGCCGGCCGACACGACCGTCACCGACACCCGCACCGGTGCGCACGAACGCGTGGGGACGTTGATGCGTCTGCAGGGAAAGGAGCACGAGCCGGTCAACGAGCTCGGACCGGGAGACATCGGAGCCGTCGCGAAGCTCAAGGACGTCACAACCGGCGACGTCCTCACCACCGGCGACGCCCGGGTGGTCCTCCGTCCGGTGGAGACACCGGCCGCGGTCATGACGTTCTGGGTCACGCCGCGCAAGCAGGGGGACGACGACAAGGTCGTCGCCGCCCTTCGGCGGCTGCAGGAGGAGGACCCCTCACTCGACGTCCACCGGGACGACGAGACGGGCGACCTCATCGTCGGGGGGCTGTCGCAGATGCACGTGGAGTCCGTCCTGGACCGCATCGCGCGCCGCTTCGGGGTCGAGGTCGATCTGCACCGCCCGCACGTCCCGTACCACGAGACCATCACCCGGTCCGTCGAGGCGCACGGAAAGCACAAGAAGCAGAGCGGGGGGCACGGTCAGTTCGGCGACTGCCACATCCGGGTGGAACCCCTGCCGGCCGGATCGGGGTTCGAGTTCGTCGACGCCGTGGTGGGAGGCGCGGTGCCGCGACAGTTCATCCCCGCCGTCGAGAAGGGCGTCCAGGACGCGCTGGCGGAGGGCGCCGTCGGCGGCTTCCCCGTGGTCGACGTGAAGGTCACGCTCTTCGACGGCAAGCACCACTCCGTCGCCTCCTCGGAGATGGCGTTCCGCATCGCCGGCTCCCTCGCGATGCGGGAGGCGCTCGACGCCGCGGGCTCGGTACTGCTCGAGCCGATCATGACCGTCGCCGTCACCGTCCCGGACGAGGTGGTGGGGGATGTGATGGGCGACCTCTCGGGACGCCGTGGCCGGCCGCTGGGGATGGAGTCGAAGGGGCACAACCAGATCGTGCGCGCGGAGGTCCCGATGGCCGAGATGCTCTCCTACGCGCCCGACCTGCGGGCGATGAGCGGCGGGCGGGGCGACTATTCCATGGAGGTCCTCCGTTACGATGCCATGCCCGCCCCCCTCCTCGAACGCGCCGTCACGGAGAACAGCCCCCACTGATGTCCCATCGTCGTCACCCGGCGGATCTCACCGTCCGGGAACTCCTCACGCGAATCGATGCCCTCGCGCCGTTCCGGCTGGCCGAGGAGTGGGACAACGTCGGCCTCCTGGTCGGTGAGCACACGGCCCCCGCCACCCGCGTGCTGGCCGCCCTCGACCTGCGCGACCACGTCGTGGACGAGGCCGTGCGCACGGACTGTGATGTCGTATTGACGCATCATCCCGTCGTGTTCCCGGCGATCTCCGCGGTCACCGACGCGGACGCCGCCGGACGCCTCGTCCTCGAGGCGGCGCGACGGGGCATCGCGGTGATCGCCGCCCACACCAACCTCGACGCCGCCGCCGGAGGGCTCAACGACATCATGGCCGCGCTGCTCGGCATGTCGGGTCTGCGGCCCCTGGTCGCCTCCGGCGAAGGGGCGCTGACCGGCCTGGGCCGCATCGGCGACATGGACGGAACCCTCGCCGAGGTCGTGCGGCGCACGGAGGAGGCGTTCGGGGCGGAGGCGGTCAGCGGCATCGTGGGGGACGGGGCGATGCCCGTGACCCGGGTGGCGGTGTGCACCGGCAGCGGTGGCGGGCTCATCGGCGATGCACGGCGCGCGGACGCCGACGTCTACATCACCGGGGACCTGAAGTACCACGACGCGGATCGTGCCGCGGGCATGGGCCTCGTCTGCGCGGCGCACGGGGCCGTGGAGACGGAATGCCTGCGCCAGTGGATCACCGGGAACGCGGACTCCCTCGGTGTCCCGATCCGGCTCGCCGAGGCCGGGACCGATCCGTGGTGGGGGCGGCCGGCCTGACCGGAGAGCGGGGTCCGTCCTCCTCGCATCGCGCGGTTCGCGTCCGTCTCCGCGCGGGGGCTTGCGTCCGGCCAGGCCCGTGCCGACCTCCGTCCGCACGGGACGCGTACCGTTCCCCCGGCATGTCCACGTGGAGAGGATGACGGTATGCAGTGGTACTTCAGGGCATTCCGTCGCTATGCGACGTTCTCGGGGCGCGCCTATCGCCAGGAGTTCTGGCTGTTCCTCCTCTGGAGCCTCGTCGTCAGCCTCCTCCTCTCGATCATCGACCGGAAGGCCGGCTGGATGGTGGTCCAGGAGGAACAGATCGAGATGGGCTGGCTGCAGCTCGTCTACGCCGTGGCGACCCTCGTACCGACTCTGGCGCTGTCCGCGCGTCGCCTGCACGACATCGGCCGCAGCGGCTGGTGGCAGCTGATCGGGGCGATCCCGTTCGTCGGGCTGATCGTCATGATCATCTGGTTCGCGACTCCGGGCACGCCCGGACCGAACCGCTACGGCCCCGATCCGCGCATCGGGGATCCGCTGCGCGATGACTGAGCGACCGGAACCCCGCATCGCGCCGCCGATCCACACTCGGCGATGACGGTGTCCCGTGAACGCTGATCCGTACCGGCCCCCGGACGTCGCCGCCGTCCGTCACGCCGACGCCGCCGCCGCGATGCGTGACGAGCGCGAGGAGGTCGCCCGTGTGCTCGACGTCGATCCCGGCGTGCCGTGCCGTGCGTACGTCCCCGATGCGTCACGGGGCACGATGGTCTTCGCACACGGCGGCGGCTTCGTGTTCGGCGATCTCGACACCCACGACGCCCACATGAGGCGGCTGGCCAACCGCACCGGCTGGGCGGTCCTCGCCGTGGACTACCGTCGTTCGCCGGAACACGCCTACCCGGCCGCGGTCGAGGACATGGACCGCGCCCTGGCCTGGCTCCGGTCCGAGGGAGCGAGCGCCGGGCTCACGGACCGGCCGATGGCCGCGATCGGCGACAGCGCCGGGGCCAAGCTCGCGCTGGGCCTCGCGCTCCGGCATCCGGGCGCGTTCCAGGCCGTCATGCTCGTCTACCCGTTCGTGGACCCGCGTCTGCGCTTCGCCGCCGCTGACCACGCCAACCCCCGGACCCTCGCGGATGCCCGGTGGTACTGGGACCGCTATCTGGACGGCCACGATCCGTCCGACCCGGGGGCCTCGCCGATCGACTCGCCCGATCTGGGCTCGCTTCCCCCGACGCTGGTGGTCACGGCCGGTCGGGACTACCTCCGCCCGGAGAACGAGGAGCTCGTCCGGCGCATCCGGGCAGCCGGAGCGGACGTCACCGTGGACCACCATCCCGATGTCGACCACGGTTTCTGGCGGCGGCCGGAACGGCACCCGGAATCCGAAGCGTCATTGGCGGCCATTGCCGGTTTCCTGAACGGGCGGGAACCCGTGACGGCCGGCGGATGAACGGGTCCGGCGATCTTCGCGCCCGGTGCGGGACCCGGCCGGTGACGTGCGGTATACTCCCCCGGCCCCGCGGATGTAGCTCAGTTGGCTAGAGCGTCTGCTTGCCATGCAGAAGGTCGAGGGTTCGAGTCCCTTCATCCGCTCTCTCGCCCCCAGGGGCAGGCCCAAGGCGACGTGGCGAAGTTGGCTAACGCGGCGGTCTGCAAAACCGTTATTCACCGGTTCGAATCCGGTCGTCGCCTCTGACCGTCCCTCCGTTCGCCGTCGTCCGGACCGGCGTCACGGCACCGTCTGTCAGGATTGGGCCATGAGTGCCCGATGGATCGCGGCGGTCGTAGCCGTCTTCGTGATCGTCCTCGCCGTCGTCGGTGTCGTATGGACGGTCGCGGTGCCCGTCGCCGTCCTCCTGGGTGCCGTCGTCGTCGGCATCTTCGCGGCCGGCATGCGCTTCGGGCTGACGCGTGCCCGCCGCTCGAGCGAACGCGACGGCTGAGCCTCCGGTGACGGGACACCCGGACCGCCTCGTACATCCTGCGCCGACGGGTGTGCGCGCGACGGGTCGGGGTGCCGTCGGAGGTCCGATGAGAGGGGCGGGAGCCCCGGAGAAACGGGACATTTCCCGATTCTCTCGGGAGCTGACGCCGTGGTCGATGGGAGCTCGCCGCCGACACACTCGGGTCGACCGGGGCCGACGGGGCCTCGGAGACCCAGGAGGTTCCGATGACTCGTTCCATTTCCACCTCGAAGGCCGCAGCGGCCGTCATCAACGTGATCATCAGCATGGTGGGGCTGGCCGTCTCCATCGCGCCGCTGCCGTTGGGGGCCGACGGTGTCGCCGCGCGCGGTGATCAGCCGCCCTTCGCTGCCCTCGTCGTCGGCGTTGTGCTCGGCGTCCTCGGCATCGTCGGCAGCTTCGGCATTTGGCGCGGGATGCGGTGGGGGGTGTTCCTCACGATCGCGGTCCGCGCCCTCGACGGTCTCGGCTCGCTGGCGGGTGTGGGGTCCGACGACCTGACCCTGCGCTCACTGGCCATCCTCAGCATCGCGGCCGCCGTCATCGTGATCTTCCTTCTGCTGCGCCGCGATCGGATGTCGGCGGAATCGTGACGCACCCGGGCACACGCACGGTGAGCGCCGCTCGTCGGCGCTCACTGCTCGCTCTGCTTCTGCTCGTCGCCGGCCTCGCCGCGGTCTATGTCCTCGTGGGTGCCGCCCTCGGGGCCGGAGCGGAGCCGCTGTCCGTCGATTGGCGGAACGGTGTCGCTTTGGCGTGCTGCGCCGTCTCGGCCGTACCGCTTTGGCGTTGGCTGCACGATCGCGTCCACGATCTCGCCGACTCGTTCCACCAGCCGTATCTGGCGGTGTCGGCGGCGTCGACCGCCGCCGATACCCGCTCCTCGCACACCCTCTCGGTGACCGCCGCGGCTCTGGCGAAGGCCGCGAATCTTCCATGGGTGGAGCTCGAACTGGATGACACCGGGTCGGTGGGCCGTCGTGTCACCGGCGCCACGACGGTCGAGGTTCCGGTGCGCTATCGCGACGAGGTGTACGGCGTGATCCGTGTCGCCGGGCGCCGACCCGGAAACGGGCTGACGGCGTCGGA
>CALMEC010000259.1 GCA_937862675.1 uncultured Actinomycetes bacterium | reverse complement strand
TCCGGCGGGTCGGCATCGAGACCATCGGCGACCTGCTCTCGAAGACCGAGGGCGAGCTGGGCGCGATCCCGAACTTCGGTCGCAAGAGCATCGATGAGGTCAAAGAGGTCCTCGCCGCTCAGGGGCTCAGCCTCCGCGCCGACGACTGACGACCACCCCCCCACGCTTCACCCGACCAACCGAGGACACTCCCCCATGCGCCACCGCCGACAGGGACCCAAGCTCAGCCGAACCAGTGCTCACCGCACCGCCCTCGGCGCCAACCTCGCATCCGCGCTGCTTGAGCATGGACGGATCCAGACCACCGAGGCCAAGGCCAAGCTGGCCCGCAGCGTCGCCGAGAAGGCGATCCCCCTCGGCAAGGACGGCAGCCTGCACGCACGACGTCAGGCCATCGCCCTGCTGCGCAACAAGCCGGTCAGCTACCGCCTGTTCAACGACATCGCCCCGGTGTTCAAGGACGTGTCGGGCGGCTACACCCGCATCACCAAGCTGGGCCCCCGCCCGGGTGACGCGGCTCCCATGGTCGTCCTCGAGTTGTCGCGTGAGGTTCCCTCCTCCGTCGAGTAGCAGCTCCGCGGTCACGTCCGGGCCCGGGCGGCGAGCGCATCGTCGCTCGCCCCGGCCCGGCGCCGACCCCCTCCACGTCGCCGGTCACGTGTCGTGAGCACGCTCCGCCTGGATGTCGAGTACGACGGCCGGAGGTTCTCCGGGTGGGCCGCCCAGCCGGACCGGCGGACGGTGGAGGGTGAACTGAGGCGTGCGCTCGGCGTCGTCATGCGACGCGAGCCCGACGACCTCCAGGTCGCGGGACGCACGGATGCCGGCGTCAGTGCCACGGGCCAGGTGGTGTCGGTCCGCTACGGGGCGGAGGCCGACCCCCGCCGTGTCCTCCAGGGTGTGAACGGCGTCCTCCCCGACGACGTCGCGATCCGCCGGGCGATCATCGCGCGGCCGGACTTCGATGCCCGTCGTGATGCGTCGGCCCGCGAGTACGAGTACCGGGTGCTCACCGGGGTGCGGTCGCCGCTTCGGCGGCACCGCGTGCTGTGGTCCGCCCGGTCGCTCGACGTGGATGCGATGAACGCGGCGGCCGCGTGCGTGGTGGGGCAGCACGACTTCCGTGCGTTCACGCCCACCAGGACCGAGCACGTCTTCTTCGCCCGGACCGTCACGCGCTGCGGGTGGACGGCGCACGGCGACGAGCTGGTGTTCACGGTCGAGGCGGACGCCTTCCTGCGGAACATGGTGCGTGTGCTCGTCGGAAGCCTGATCCAGGTCGGGCTGGGCCGGTGGGAGACGACGCGCTTCGCCGATCTGCTCGACGGTGCGGCACGCCCCGACGCCGGACCGACGGCACCCGCGTTCCCGCTGACGCTCATCGGCGTCCGCTACCCCGACGACGGCCTCGAAATCGATCCCCCCGCGTCGGCGAGGGGGTGAGGACGGGGACGGCGCCCGTCCGCCCGGGATCGTGTCTTGGCGGCTCGGGAAGCCGTATGCGGGTTGCGCGGGGTGCCCGACTCACCTGGGTCGGGCGGAGGGAGCCGGCATTCGCTCGTGGTGGGACTCCGTCGCCGTCTACGGCCGCGACGACGATCCGGTGCGGGGATACGCCGGCGCGCTGTGACAGGGCGACGGAGTCGCCGTCGGGCTCGTCGATCCCGGCGCAGCGCGCCGGCCCCGTCGGCACGATGCCGCGTGGGCCGGCCTCCAGCCCGTCGTAGCGCTCGAACACGACCCCCGATGCGGGCTCTGTTCATCCCGGTCCGATTCGGGTCGCGTTCCGGTCGCTGCCGCCGGCGTTCCGTGTACGGATCCGTCCGAGCGCTACGCTCCGGATGACACCGAGATGATCGACCGCCCGCCTGCCGGCGGGCACGGGGAGGTCTGATGGAGAGCGAAGCCCGCCCGGCACCGTCCGAATCCGATCCGGGCGACGAGTTCCGATCGGCGGGCTCGGACCTCCCCCGCGCGGAGGCCCGCCTGATCCTCGCCGAGAACGCGGTCCCCCTGCGGCGGACCGTGGCCTCGGCCGTCCTGCTCGCCGTCGGCGCCGTGGCGGTGGTGCTCGCGCTCGGTGCGATCAGCTGGGCGGTGGGCGCGCTGCTGGCGGAGACGATGGCCGGATGGGGCGCGGCCCTCATCGTCGCCGGTGCCTGGCTTCTGGTGGCGGCGGTGGGGATCGCCGTCCCGGTGCGCTCCCATCGCGGAGATCCGGTCGTCGGCCTGCTCGGGCCGGCGTCGTCCGCGCAGGCCCGGGATCTTCGATCGCAAGCGGCCGCGGAACGCGACCGTGCCGAGCGGAGGGTCCAGGAGGCCGGGCTCGCCGTGGGGGAGGCGCTCGTCGGCGCCGCCGCCGAACGCGGTGTGCAGGCCGCCGTGGCGGTCGTCGGGAAGGGCGCCGCCGAGGTCGTCGAGCTGACGGAGGGGGTCGTGGAGGAGCTCGCCGACGACGTGGTCGACGGCGTCGAGGACGTGCTGGGCGACGATGCGGACGGTGACCCCGACGGTGACGACGCGGACGGCGAGGGGGAAGACGGGCAGACGCCGCGTCTCGCCGTGCGGGTCGTCACGGCACCCCTTCGTCTCGTTGTCTCCGTACTGGAGGAGGGGCTCGACCGGACGCGGCGGTCACGCGAGGAGTGAGCGCGGCTCCGCCGGCCAGTGGCCGTCGGGTGCGGATCGGGCGGCCTCCGATGTACGAGGTCCGCTACCGGATCTCGTACATCCGGTAGGCGATGAGCGACCGTCCGTTGGACCGCCCCTTCATCACCGCCTGGACCTTGTTGAGCCAGGCATAGCGTGGATCGCCGGTCTCGAACCGCGGGGTGCAGTAGACCGGGCCGGGGTGCGCGGTGTCCGAGAAGTCCACGCGTCCGTTGTACTGGATGAGGACGAGTGCTCCGTCATCGGTCTCCAGCGTGCACCGCACATCCAGCTGGAACGTGCCGTCGGCACCGCGTGCTCCCCAGTCGGCGGCGGCGGTCCCGACCATCCGTGCGTTCAGGCGCGGTCCCGTGATCCGCATGTCGGTCACGTCGACGATCACCCGGGTGCCGAAGGGGGCTCCCTCCAGGACGTGTCGTCCGGCCAGATCGGCGACGAGGGTCCCCATCTCGACGAACTCGGCGGGGCCGACATCGTCCAGCAGCTCCTGCGGTGTGTCCATCATCCGGCTCCCGTGGCGGGTCCTGATCGGCATGCGGCCGACCTCCTGAGGACGAGTCTACGTCGACCGCCCTCCCGGCCACACGCGGGCCGTATGGCGATCGACGTATACGTGGTTTCACGGATGCGACCGGCGGGCGCCGGTGGTCGGATGGGCGGTATGCGCACGATTCCCGCCACCGTGTCATCCGTCCGGGCCTGCCCGGACGCGCATGTCCGTCGAGGGCCGGGCGGGAGCCCCTTCGGTGTCCGACCGCACGGCGGCCCGCCCGGCATGCCGCCGGCCGCCCGGCGCGCCGGGCGCACCGCATCACATTCATCCCCGCACGGCCGGGAGAACACGACAGGGAAGGCGTGGTTCTGATGAGACGATCCGTCCGCTTGTGGGGTGTCGCCGCCGCGATCTGCGTCGCACTCGGGATCCAGGTGTCGACCGCATCCGCGTCGATCAGCGTGGCCCCGGTGCCCGCGTACACAAAGACCTCCGGCAACTACACGATGTTCGTGACCGCCAACCGGTCATCTGCGTACCAGTACGGCTACCGGCTGTGCTTCACCACCGAGCACGCGTCTCCCGGAGGCTCCTGGGTCCTCGAGGAGGGGGCGCCCGGCGGGCCGACCGTCTCCGGCTCCATCTGCACCGGTGACCTCGCCGTGGGCACCAGCACGCTGGCGTTCCAGCCCTACCAGACGAACACGGTCCTGCAGGACGGCCACAGCTACCGCTTCTGCGCCTGGGCGTACATCTATTCGGGCGGCGTCTTCTGGCAGACCGAGGCCCAGGCCGGCGGTCAGTACAGTGCCTGCGCCACCACGACGGTCGATCGCTCCCGGCCGACGATCAGCGTCCATCTGGCCGGCGACGCGGCGGTCACGAACACCCACGCCGTGCCGGTCCGCATCGACTACCAGGACGCCGTCAGTCCGCCGTGGCCGGGGCCGAACGGTTCGGCGTCCAACTGGGTCTGCGGCGGCTCCTATCCCACGCAGTGCAGCCCGAGCCAGATCTCCCCGGACTGCAGTGTCCCGGCGAACGCGGGCAGTCGCATCACATCGTTCTCCTGCACCCTGAACGTGTCGGCCGACGGCCGGTACACGGTCTGTGCCATCAGTGCGGACTCGGCCATCCCCGATCATCCCAGTGCGCCCTGGAACGGGACGACCGCCAACTCCACGGCTGCCAACCTCTCGAACGCGGTCTGTGACGACGTCACGGTCGACACCGCGGGACCCGCGGTGACGGCGACGGCGTCCTCCACCACGGTGACGGTCGGTCAACTCGTGACCTTCGGGGTCACGGCAAGTGATCCCTCCGGCACGACGGGCTCCTACACGTGGGACTTCGGGGACAACACCGCATCGGGCTCGGGGGCGTCTCCCACGCATACCTACACCCAGGCGGGCACCTATGTCGCCCGTGCCACCACCGGTGACTCCGCGGGTAACGCCGGCAGCGGAACCGTGACGATTACCGTGAAGGCGGCGACCGGCGGCGGGACCGGGACGGGAACGGGTACCGGAACGGGGACGGGGACCGGAACCGGGACGGGTACCGGGACCGGATCAGGTGGGGGCACGGCCCTTCCGGGTACGGGGTCGACCACCGTCACCCCGGTGGGTTCGCCCGCGCTCACGACCGTTCAGGTCCGGGCGACCGGTGCCGCGCTGGCCGTGGCGCCCGTGTCGGCCGCGGCCCTGGCGAAGGCTGCCGGGGGCGGTGCCACCCGGGTCACGACGCTGGGTGCTCTGCGCCTCACCTCGCCGAGGCTCTTCACCTCAGGACGTGCCCGCCTCCCGCTGACGGCGACGTTGCGGAAGCCCGGCACGGTCACCGTGACCCTGCTGAAGGGACGCACGCGGAAGGCCACCGGCGCCGTGGTCGCGACGAAGGCCGGTACCGTGGGGATCGCGCTGAAGGTCTCCCGGACGCTGGCCCCCGGCGCCTACCTCCTGAAGGTCGCCTACCGGCCGAAGGGGGCTGCCCTGGTGACCCGCGAGCTCGCCCTGACGGTTCGGCGGGCGCCCGCGAAGAAGGCCACGAAGAGCGTCGATGCGATCGAGGGGATCGTCCTGGGGTGAGCTGAGGGACCGCGGCCCTCGTGATCGCGAGGGCCGTGATGGGATCGGGCCGACGGTGCGACGAGACGGCGCGCCGCCGGCCTTGTCCCAGGACCCGGTGCGGCAGCGTGTGCGTCAGCGCCTTTCGTCGGTCCGACCGCCCGGCTGTCGCGACGAGCCGGGGAAGGCCGGCCGGGTGCGCCGTATCGCCGGACAGCCACCCTCGTGGCCGGTCAGGACGCGACGATGTGTCCTAACAGAGACGCGGGCGGGCGTCCGCTCGGACGGGGATCTCCGTGGGATCGTCGCTGTCGCGTGTGATCGCGGTGGAGGCGGGGTGCTCCCGGTCGCCCGAGGGAGGGAGGTGGTGTCCTTCCCCGGTCGCGGGACGGTCGGACGGGGGCGACCAGGGGACCGTCCGGGGTGACAATGCGCCCCACCGCGAGATCGTGGGATCAACCGTCTAGCATTGCCCGTCGGTGAATCTGATCGGACGGGATGCGGAGCTCGCGCGACTGCGGGCCCTCGTGGATGGCACGGGCGGCACGCTCGTCATCTCCGGGCGCCCGGGCGTCGGCAAGAGCGCCCTCCTGGCAGCCGCACTCGACGACGCGCCCCACGTCATCCGCACCACGGGGGTGCAGAGCGAGGTCGCCCTCCCCTTCGCGGCGCTGCGGGATCTCGTCGAACCGGTCCTCGGCACCGTCGACGCGCTTCCCGAGCCCCAGCGCCACGCCCTCCGGGCGGCGCTCGCGCTGGAGGAGACCGACGGCCTCGACCCGGGGACGGTCCTCCACGCGTTCGGTGCCCTCGTGGCGGCGCTCTCACCGGTCGTCATCGCGGTCGACGACGTGCAGTGGCTGGATGCGTCGTCCCGTGCAGCCGTCGCCTTCGTCGCGCGGCGCGCGGCACGACTGGGCGTCGTCGTCATCGCCGTCCACTCGTTGCGCGGTGAGCCGCTGCCCGGCTGGCCGGACCTCCCGACCATGGCGCTGGGCGATCTGGTCCGGGGCGATGCGCTCCGGCTGGCCCGGCGTGCGGGTCTTGCGACCGGGGTCGCCGAGGCGCTGATCGCGGGGGTGGGCGGCAATCCCCTCGCGCTCGTCGAGGCCCCGACGGGGCTGTCGGATGCCCAGCGATCCGGCCGTGAGCCCCTTCCCGGGGTGCTGTCGGCCGGCGAGAGCATCACGCGGGCGTACCGGTCCCGGCTGGAGCGGCTGCCGGCGGAGACCCGTCACGGTCTTCTCCTTGCGGCCGCGAGTGCGGACGGGGCGGCGGGTCCGCTGGCGGAGGCCATCGGTGACGACGGCCTGGCGGTGCTGGGATCCGCGGAGGACGAGGGCCTCGTCGAACTCGACGGCAACGGGGTGCGGTTCGCCCATCCGGAGGTGCGGGCGGCCGTGTACCACTCCGCGACGCCCAGTGAGCGCCGGGTCGCGCACCGGACGCTGGCCGAGGTGCTGCCCGAACACGAACAGGCCTGGCATCTCGCCATCGCCGCCGATCGTCCGGACGAGGCCATCGCCGCGGCCCTGGAGCGCCTCGCCGAGGAGGCCGCGTCACAGGGTGCGCCGGGCACCGCCATCCCGGCGCTGCGACGCGCCGTCGCGCTGACCCCGGACCCGGCGACCCGCCGCCGGCGTGCCCTCGCCGCCGGGCGGCTGGCGCTCTTCGTCGGACGCCCGGAGACCACCCTGGCGATCACGTCGGATCTCCCGCCCGCCGTCGACCCGATCGAACGTGCGGACACCCAGTGTCTCGTCGGCGAGGCCACGGCCCAGGCGGGCCGCCCGACGCAGGCACAGGCACTGCTGGAGGCGGAGGCGGAACGCATCGCCCCGATCGATCCCGCCCGCGCCTCCGGGCTGCTGACGCAGGCGGCGGTGGCGATGATGGGCTGCGGGCCGGTGGACGTCGTGGCCGCCATGGCGGCCCGTGCGCGGACGCTCGCCCCTCCGGAAGGGGATCTCGTGCCGGCGATCCTCGAGGCGTCGGCACGTGCGGTCGGTGGTGAACACCGGATCGCGCGTGAGGTGATCATGCCCCGGATCGACGAGATCCGCGCACTCGACGGGGCGTCCGCCGACCACCAGGTCGTCGCTCTGGCGGGCATGTGCCTTCACTGGCTGGAGGAGCTGGACGCGGCGGTCGGCCTGATGGCCCCATTGGTCCGAGGGCTGCGCGACCATGGCGCCGTCACCCCGCTCGCCTTCCCGCTGGTGGTCCTCGTGGCCGTTCACTCACGGCGCGGCGACTTCCTCGTGGCGGAGGAGCTGGCCCGCGAGGCGGAGACCCTCGGGGAGGAGGCCATCGGCCCGTTCCTCCAGGCCCTCGCGCTCAACTCGCGTGCCTATGTCACATCCATCCTGGGCGATGACGATGCCTGCAGGAGCGCGGCCCACCGGGCACGTGCCCTCAGCGAGCGTCTCGGGATCCACGCGCAGAGTGCGGTCACCGAGCATTCGCTGGGGATGCTGTCCCTGTCGCGGGGGGAACTGGACGCCGCCATCCTGCACTTCCAGCGGACCGCCGCCGCCGCCCGGGCCTTCGGCGCGCGGGATCCCGGGTACGTCTACTACGAGGGGGACCTGACCGAGGCCTACATCCGGGCCGGTCGCCTGGACGACGCCCGGCAGATGCTGGACCAACTGCGTGCGGGCGCCCGCAGGACCGGTGGTGCATGGGCGACGGCCGCCACGTCGCGCTACGCGGCGCTGCTCGACGACGACGACGCGATCGACGGTCACCTGGCCGATGCGGCGGCGGCGCACGAGCGCGTCGGCCTCATGTTCGAACGCGCCCGCACCCAGCTGATCTTCGGAGAGCGATTGCGCCGTGCCCGCCGCCGCAGTGACGCCCGCGCCCTCCTGGCGGCGGCAGCGATGACCTTCCGCGCCCAGGGCGCATGGCGGTGGGCCGACCGCGCGGACGCGGAGCTCGTGGCCGCCGGTGGCCGCCCCGAGCGGCCGGCCGACACAGCGTCGGTCCCGCGACTGGATGGCCTCACAGCCCGCGAACAGGAGGTCTGCGGCCTTGTCGCCGGGGGAGCGACGAACGCGGAGGTCGCCGCGAGCCTGTTCGTCTCACCGCGGACGGTGGAGCACCATCTGCGTCAGATCTATCGGAAGATCGGGGTCCGCTCGCGCTCGGAGCTCGCCGCGCGCCTGTCGGCCTCCGCCCCACGGTAGGAGCACCGCACCGGCCGGTCGTCCCAGAGCGGTGACGCGGGCCTGTTCCGGGACAGGGCGGACGACCACGCCGCACGAGCCGGACGTCTCGGCCGAGCAGACTCGCCGATCATCGGAGAGCGGGTACTCCATCGGCGATTCCCGCGATCCGCAGGTGGATTCGCCGGGAACCCGGCCTGCTGTTCCCGGTCCGTGTCGCGGAGACAGGGCCACCCCCGGGGCGGATGGTCACGAAGTGGCGTCCAGGGTGGCGCGACGACCTCTGCTCCGCTAGATTGTTGGCACTCTAGTCTGATGAGTGCCAACAGGGTGCTCGAGCAGAACCGTAGGGAGGAGAGAAGTGAACCTGAAGCCACTCGGCGATCGTGTGATCGTGAAGGGCATCGACGCGGAAGAGGTCACCGCGAGCGGGATCGTGCTGCCGGACACCGCGCAGGAGAAGCCGCAGCGCGGCAGGGTCCTCGCTGTCGGCGAGGGACGCTGGGAGGACGGCAAGCGGGTGCCGCTGAATGTCGCCGAGGGCGACGAGGTCATCTACTCGAAGTACGGCGGCACCGAGGTCAAGGTCGGAGACGACGACCTCCTGATCCTCAACGAGCACGACATCCTGGCGAAGGTCGACTGACCGGGCTATCCGGCAAGCACAGAACGGACGAAAGGGACAGAAACCCAGTATGGGCAAGGAAATCAAGTTCCACGAAGAGGCGCGTCGCGCCCTCGAGCGTGGCGTCAACACCCTGGCCGACGCGGTCAAGGTAACCCTCGGCCCCAAGGGCCGTTACGTGGTGATCGACCGCAAGTTCGGTGCTCCCACCGTCACCAACGACGGTGTCACGATCGCCCGCGAGATCGAGATCGAGGACCCGTTCGAAAACCAGGGCGCGCAGCTCGTACGTGAGGTCGCCACCGCGACCAACGACGTCGCCGGTGACGGGACCACCACCGCCACGCTGCTCGCGCAGGCCATCGTCCGCGAGGGCCTCAAGAACGTCGCCGCCGGCGCCAACCCCATGGGCCTGAAGCGCGGCATCGAGTCCGCCGCCAACACCGTCGCGGAGGCCGTTCTGAAGGCCGCGACCCCGGTGAAGGGCAAGGAGGACATCGCCCGTGTCGCCACGATCTCGGCGCGTGACCGCGAGATCGGCGACAT
>CALMEC010000258.1 GCA_937862675.1 uncultured Actinomycetes bacterium | reverse complement strand
CCCGCCCCGCCCGCTCCCTCCCCGCGAACTGGTCCCGGCGTGCCGCGGGCGTGGCGTCCCCGCCGTCGCGATAATCTGCGAGGGCGATCTGACAGCCGCGAAGGAGGCGGCCGACCTGGCCCCCGCCGAGCTCACGGTGATCGTGGGCCAGCAGATCCGGACGACCCAGGGCGAGATCGTCGGCCTCTTCCTCGACCGTGCGGTCCCCGATGAGTGTCCGCTGGACGAGGGAGTCACCGCCGTCGAGGACCAGGGCGGCGTGGTGATGATCCCGCACCCGGTCTGGGGCGACCCGCCCTCGCCCGCCTCTATCCGCGAGATGGGTCCGCGCATCGGCTGCGTGGAGGCGCTCTCGGGGCCGGGGTCGCTCATGCGCTCCACCTTCGGGATCGAGGACGCGCGGCTGATGCAGACGTTCGGACTGCGCATCGCTGCCGGCAGCGGGGCCGTCCGCGCCGACCAGATCGGCTCCGCCCACATGAGGATGGCGCCGTTCCACGACGCCCGTGGTTTTCTCCAGGCGCTCGACGAGGCCGAGCCGGTCCAGCAGCGTCGCGGGCTTCGTCCCGCCGCCCATCGCGAGCGCCGACGGGGCAACGACACCGACACCTGAAACGCATTGCAGGCAGGAGTCCTCACCGTGAGGGACAAAATGGGGGGCGCCAATGACCTCCGAGCCATCCGGAAATGAGCCCACCCGCGGGCCCCGCCCGACAGCGACCCCCGCGACGGGTCCGTCACAGATCGCCGACGCGTACCTGCGCCGGTCGATCGCCGAGATCGAGGACCTGAACCGGCGCATCCTCGAGTGCCCGGACTGCCGTCCCGATGACGAGCTCCCCGTCCTGGCCTCCGGTTCGCCCCAGGCGGAGATCATGCTCGTCAAGTGGGCCGCATCGCTTGCAGAGCGCCAGGAGGGGGTCGCGTTCTTCGGCCGCGCCGGCGCCGCCGTCCTGGCCAGTGTGGAGCGTCTCGGCATCGATCCGGTCACCATCTACGGCACGCTCGTGGCCAAGTGTCCGCATGCCGCACCGGATGGAAGCGCTCCGGCATGGCTGGCGGAGGAGATCGCGATCGTCATGCCCAAGATCATCGTGGTGATGGGCGACCCCACGCGTGAGGCCGTGAACGCGCTGGACTACCCGCTGGCGGAGCCCGTCGCGCCGCGCATCGGAGAGGTGCAGCGCTGGACGCCGACCATCGACGCGCTGCTGGTGCCCGACATCGACGAGTCGCTGGACGAGCAGGGCGCGAAGCGTGCGTTCTGGTCCGCGTTCCGCGCACTGGGCGAATGGCAGGAGGATCAGCCGCCCTACTGATCGACTCCACCGGTTGCCCCACCTGGGCCGGTCAGCATGCGTGTCATGTCCGGTGCCAGGCACCGGACATGACACGGTTGGTCCGCCAATGAGGGATGTACCTGTAAACGGCCGCTTTTCGTTCAGGTGCGCAGTCAGGGCGTGTCATCCTCGGTGCCAGGCACCGGACATGACACGCGCCTCCATGGACGATCGCGGAGTCATCCGCGACCGGGCCATCGCTAAAGGTCAGGTCGAACGTGAGCCCTACCAGCGCGGGCTCCGCGGGAGAGTCAGTCCCCTGCGGTCGTCCGAGCCGTGTCCGGCTTCGGCGGTTCCCAGTCCGGGTCACGGGTGAAGCGGGCCACGGCCTCGATGTGGGGAGTCTGGGGGAACATGTCGACCGGCTGCACGTACTCGAGCCGATAGCCACCGTCCACGAACCGGCGGGCGTTGTCGGCGAAGGTCGTGGGCTGGCACGAGATGTAGACCAGCACCGGCGGCGCGAGCTCCAGGATGCGGCGAACGGCGCCGCCGGAGAGCCCGCCACGTGGGGGGTCCACGATCGCCACGTCCGGACGGGGAAGCCGGTCGCGCTGCTCGCGCAGCACCACCCGCACGTCGCCCGCGATGGCCCGGTACCGGGTGAGGCCGTTGGCCCGCGCGTTCGCCTCCGCGTCGCGCACGGCGTCCTCGACGATCTCGATGGCCACGACCTCCCGCGCACGGGGGGCGAGCACGAGGCCGACACTGCCGGCACCGGCGTACAGGTCGTAGAGCACCTCGTCCCCCGTGAGCCCGGCGGCCTCGGCCGCGTGCTCGTACAACCGCTCCGCCATGCGCGTGTTTGTCTGGAAGAAGGCCCCGGCCGACAGGCGCAACCGGACCCCGAGGATGGTCTCCTCGATGTGGTCACGCCCCCACACCACACGCGACGGAAGGCCTGCCGTGACCTCCGCGACCCCGTCGTTCACGGAGTGGACGATGCCGACCAGCTCGGGGTGCTCCCCGGGCAGCACGTCGGCCAGGCGATCGACGGCCTCCTCCGCGCCCGGCGCGGTGACGACGTTGACCAGCATCTCTCCGGTGTTGATGCCCACGCGCACGACGAGGTGGCGCAACAGCCCGGTCTGGGACCTCTGGTCGTACGGGGGGATCCCTTCGGCGAGGGCCCAGCCGCGCACGGTCTCGCGGATCCGGTCACCGGCGGGCGTGACGATGTGGCAGTGCTCAACGTCGACGATGCGGTCCCAGCGCCCCCGCTCATGGAAACCGAACGCCAGCCCGCCCCCGTCGGCCGGCCCCGCGGAGTACTCCACCTTGTTGCGGTAACCGAACGACTCGACGGCGGGATCGGTCGGGCGGACCTCCACATCGGTCAGATGCGCGATCCGCGCGAGATGCTCCACGATCTGCTCGCGCTTGGCGCGCTGCACCCGCTCGGCGGCCACGTGCTGCAACCGGCATCCGCCGCACCGGGGGACGCGATCGCAGACGGGCTCGATCCGGTCCGGCCCCGGGACGAGGACCTCCTCCAGGCGTGCCTCGCCGAAACGCCGCCGCGCCTTGCGCAGCCGCACCCGCGCACGATCACCCGGTGCGGTGTCGTCGCAGAACACCACGAACCCGTCCGACCGCGCGACGCCCTGGCCGCCGAAGGCGAGGTCGTCGACGGTCACCTCGAGCACGTCGTCACGTCGTGCGCGGTCCTTCTTCTGGTTCTGCACGACCGTGGATCATAGGGACACCGGCGCGTCGGGCGAGGTCCGCGCGGAACCCCCGGGCCGGCCGATCAGTCGACGGGGATGGCCTCCCCGGTGCCCGCACCGGTCGCGAGATCGTCGGGACGCTGTTCCACCAGCACCACACCGGACGCGAGCGGTGCCTGCCCGCGCGACGACAGCGCCGCGGTGGAGGCCTTCGGCACGACCGTGCCCCTCTGCCACGCCTGCAGGAACGGATACGGATCGACCGAGTCGCCGTCGCCCGGGTGGATCTCGAAATGCAGGTGGGGAGGAGTGGTGATGGCCTGCCCGGTGTTGCCCACGTAGGCGATGATCTGCCCGGTGGACACGCGCAACCCGTCCCTGACCCCGGACGCATATCCGGAGAGGTGGGCGT
>CALMEC010000257.1 GCA_937862675.1 uncultured Actinomycetes bacterium | reverse complement strand
GGCGGCGTGCCAGAGCGTGGCGTCGAAGGCGACGGCGGCGCCGGCTTCAAGCTCCACCGTCACCGCACGCTCCTCCAGGTCTCTGCGCTCATCCTCGGTGACGGTCGTGGACCCCGGTGTGGAGGAGAGATGGGTGCCGGGTACGAGCCGCGTCGCGCCGTTGGCCACGGTGAACGGGTCGAGGGCGCACACGACGTTGAGGAAGAGCGTCACGCCAGGCGTCGGGACGGGGTGGTCGCGGTGCAGGGACTGTCCGGTTCCCCGGGGCTGCATGGACATGCCGTTGAAGGCCGCGAGGACGGCGTCGGGACCGAGCACGCAACAGGCGAGGTCCACCGAGGCCGGACGGTTCCAGAGCGTGGTGAACGTGTCGTGCTTCGCGGGGAGCATGTAGGCCACGCGATAGGCGTCGGTCCGCCAGCCGCGTTCGGCGGCGACGTCGGACTCGGCCGCGAAGACGGCATCCAGCGCGTCGACGGCCGCATCGACCTGTGCGGGAGACAGCAGTCCGGCAAGGACGGTGAAGCCCCGGTCGCGAATCTCGAGACCGGCGGCGGTCGTGGGCGTCGGGGCGGGCGGGATCGTCATCCGGGTCTCCTGGGTGAACGGCGGGCACGGGCGATCCGGTGACGTGCCCGGACGACGCGGATCGCCCATGACAGGGCGAGCTGGTCGGACTCCCGCGCCGCCGTATCGAGCGGCTTCCATGCCAGTCCGCGTCCCGCCAGCCGTGTGCGGACGACACGTCGTGCCCTGGGTGTGGGGAGGCCCGGGAACGCGCCGTCCAGTCCCGCCAGCCGGACGGCCACCCCGGTGCGAACGCACTTCTCGCAGCGACCGCAGTTGTAGGCGTCGTCGAGGTGCTTCCAGCAGACCTGCAGGTGGGCGCGTCCGGCCGGATGGCCTGCGGCGGTGCGGAGCTTGTCGATGCGGTCGGCGTCGGCGCCGTCGTGGACGATCTCGACGCGTTCCGTGCTCCACAGCGGATCGAGGAGCGGATGAGAACCCAGCGGCACCAGGTCGGTGTAGGGGTTGGTCGCCGGGATCAGCACACGGGAGAACTGGTGGGCGAGCAAGAGGGCCACGGCGGCCAGTGCCGACCCGTGGTACTCGTCCCAGGACACGTCGTGTGCGTCGGAGAAGCCCTTCAGGTCGCTGGAGATCTCCAGAAGCGGAATCCCGAGCATCCGTGCGGCGTCGCGAATCCGGTCCAGGGCCATCGTCCCCAATGGGGTGTCCGGTGGGGGCGTGCCGAATCCGCGCACGTGGATCAACGCGTCGATCCGGTCGCGGTTGGTGATCACGGAGTGGAAGGAGTCGGCTCCGGCCGTGAAGAAGCAGGCGGTCCCGCGGTCGGTGCGGTCCGGCTCGGTGCGCGGACGTTCCGGGGCCTCCACCGCGATGCGCGTGAAGCGGGTCGCCCGCCCGTGCAGATGCCGGTCCCATGCGCCGAGCACGCGCTGGAACTGATCGGTGGATCGCAGCAGGCGCGGAGAGAGGTCGTGGGTGCAGCGCAGCGGCTCACCGCGGCGCATGGCGACGAGGAGCGCGGCGGGGACCGCAGCGTCGGCGGGCGGGTCGAGCTCCCGTCCCGGGGGGATCCGGGAGGGCACGGGCACGGGCGGGGCCCCCGCCGGGGGG
>CALMEC010000256.1 GCA_937862675.1 uncultured Actinomycetes bacterium | reverse complement strand
TCCACGGGGGTGGGGTTGGGGTTGGGCCGCGCGTTCCGCATCAGCGATTGGGGGGGGGGGGGGGGGGGGTTGGGGGGGGGGTGGGGGGGGGGGCGGGGTTGGGGCGGGCGGGGGCTCGGCCGGTGCCGGGGCGGGTGCGGGTGGGGCGGGTGCGGGAGCGGCCGCCGCTGGTCCCGCCGCGGCCGCGGTGATCGGTGCGCAAGTCGTCGGGGCCGCAGCCACCGCCGGGCCGAAACTCGGAGGCGCGGTCGGAGGTGCTGCGGAAGGTCACGCGGCGGGTGCCTGTGAGACCGTGCAGCCTGCACCGCCACCGGCTCCGAACCCGTCACCCTCGGTGCCCGCGCCGCCGGCACGACAGTCACCGCCGCCGCCGTCTCCGAAACCATCCGGTGGGAAGGAGTGACCGATGTCGTCTCAACAGTCCACAAGAGGCGTGGAGTTTGGGTTGCGGGCGGTGCAGTTCTCCCGCCTCACCCGCCGCGGCATCCTCCTCGGCCTCTCCCTCCCGCAACTGATCGTCCTCGCCACCGGAGTCCTCTCCATCGTCGGCGCCCTCTACGCCGGAGGCGGCATCCTCCTGGCCTGGACCGCGCCCGTCTGGCTGCTGTGCGCAGCCCTCGCATGAACGCAAGTCGGGGGCGGAAAGCTGATAGAGTGGGTGCACGCGCCGTTCCGTGGGTTCGCAAGCACCCGAAAGCACCAGACCGTGTTCCGCGGTCGCGTGGTCAAGCCTCGCCCCGCCGGGACACTCGCGTTGCCGGGTGATGCGGCAGCGCTTCGGGAGTGGGAGGACCCGGAGACGGGGGCGGCGATGATCCACGACCCCCACCAGCAGACCCTCACCGCGATCGTCGGCGTCTCACACCCCGCATTCGTGCTCCTCGACCCGGGCGAGCAGGAACGCCGCGTCGCCACCTGGGGACGCGTGCTCGCCACCACCTGCCGGTCCGGGCGGATCGCGCGCCTCCAAGTCTGCGAACGCACCCTCCCCGACGGCGGCTCCGGCCTCGTGGAGTGGTGGCAGCGCCACGGCCGCGTCGACGGGTCGTGGACGTCGACCGTGTACCGGGAGCTCATCGATCGTGCCGGTCCCGCCGGGGAACGCCACGCCACTACCATCAGCCTCGCCCTCGACCTCAAAGCCGCAGCCCGACAAGTTCGCACCAACGGTGGCGGCATCAAAGGCGCCGCCGCCGTCCTCCGCCAAGAGATGACCACCCTCGTGACCGCGCTGCAGGCGGCGGAGCTCACGGTCACCGGGTGGCTTACCCCAGCCCAGGTCGCGGTGATCCTTCGCTCTGCCTACGACCCCGCAACCGCTGCAATCCTCGAACGTCACACCGACATCGGCCGCACGCTTGCCACCGCGGGCCCGGTCGCGGTGACGGAGTCGTGGGATCGGCTGCGGTCGGACTCCGCGTTTCATGCGGTGTTGTGGGTGTCGGAGTGGCCGAGGTCGCAGGTGTATCCGGGGTTCCTCGCCCCGGTGCTGCTGTCCTCTGGGATTCAGCGGGCGTTCTCGCTGGTGTGTACGCCGATCCGGTCGGATCAGGCGGCGCGGGATATTCGGAAGAAGAAGACCGGGCTGATCTCGGATGCGGCGCAGCGGCAGAAGATGGGGCAGATCGAAGACGCCTCCCAGACCGCCGAATACGGTGACGTGCTGCAACAAGAAGCCGACCTCACCGCCGGCCACGGCGTCCTCCGCTACACCGGCTTCATCTCGATTTCTGCCCCGACCCCGGACGAGCTCGACACCGCGGTGGCCGCGATCGAGCAGGCCGCCATCCAAGCGTCCTGCGAAACCCGCCGCCTTGTCGGGCAGCAAGCGCAAGCCTTCACCGTCGCAGCGTTGCCGCTGTGCCGCACCGTCTGACAGGAGTGAGTGATGCCGACCTTCCAGGACCTCACCGCCGACGCTGCGGAAGCCTCCGAAGCGCTCCGCGGCCTCGCGCACGCCACCCGCGTGTTCGACGACCCCGCCGACACCTACGCGGTGCTCGGTGACCTCCTCGCCGGAGTCAGGTCCCTCCGGCAGGTACTCGACCAGCTCGCCACCGTGCATGTCTCGAACCAGGTGCGTGCATACGACGACGCCGGGAACCAGGGTGCCGGCGCAAGTCACGCTCTCGCCGCCGCGGCCGATCTGCGGCAGGCAGCGGTGTTGCTCGATGGGGTGCATGACCAGCTGGATGCGGCCATGGGTGTCTCTGGCCGCATCGCGTGGCGACCCGCACCCTCAGAACCCGCCCCTGCCCGGTGGGTCGGAATCGTGTTCCGGCAAGGTCAGGACGCCGACGAGGTCCTGGCGATCATCGACCGAAACGGCACGGACGCCGCGATCGAGCACCTGGCCGGGTTCGACATGGGCGAGGAGACCACGCAAGCGGCGCTCGCCAACGGCTACATCTACGACGAACCTCCAACCGGACCCCTCGACCGGACGGCGACCCGCGGCGAGTACACGCTGACGTACAACCACGACCACGGTCACGTCTCACTGCTGCGCACACACCCCGCAACGCTGGACCTCGGAACACCGCCGGCGGCAACGAGGACAGCGTCGCGGTCGAGAGTTCGCCGTACCGTGCCCTCCGCCGAAGAGGAAGACTACTTCGCCCCCTCGCAGGCATCGTTACCGTCTCGGGGGCGAGCGCTGTGAGTGACCGGCAGAAGCTCCATACGGCTGCTCTGGTCGAACCGGCCGGGGAACGCCGCAAGCACCGAAAGGCACGCAAGCACGCCGCCGCGAACATCGAAGCGGCCGCCCGCAAGACCGACCAAGCGCACGAACGAGCACGGGTCGCGGCAGAGCGTGCCGAGCGCCGCAACACCACCTACCTGCCCGCCGCCGGCGAGCCCGGAGCTGCGGCGCTCAGGACGCCGGGCCACTTTCGCCTTCCTCGGCATCAGGACACGTCTGCAACGCTCGCGGGTGCATACCCGTTCCTCGCCGAAGGTGGCCTCGGCGCCGACGGAGTATTCATCGGGCAAGACCTCTACTCCGGCGGCTCGTTCGTCTACGACCCCTGGACCCTTTACGCCCGCGGCATCATCACCGCCCCAAACATCGTCCTCGCCGGCATCGTCGGCTCCGGCAAATCCTCCCTCGCCAAGTCCCTCTACACGCGGTCGATCCCGTTCGGACGCCGCGTCTACGTCCCCGGCGACCCCAAGGGCGAACACACCGCCGTCGCCGAAGCCGTCGGCGGGCGGGCAATCGTGCTCGGGCACGGGCTGCGTAACCGTCTCAACCCGCTCGATGAAGGCCACCGCCCCTCCGGGACCAGCGACGCGGAATGGACGGCACAGGTCGCCTCTCGCCGTCGTGAACTCATCGGAGCGTTGGCGGAGACGGTGCTGGATCGGGTGCTGTCGCCGTTGGAGCACACCGCGATCGACCTCGCACTCCGAGACACCGTTCGCTCGTCGGAGGTGCCGATCCTGCCGATGGTGGTTGACCGCATCCTGGGCCCTGAGCCTGCGACCGATACCGATGGGCGGCTCGCGGAAGATGGCAGGCTCGTTGGGCACGCTCTCCGACGCCTGGTCGCGGGTGACCTTGCGGGGTTGTTTGATGGGCCGTCGACGGTGCGGTTCGACCCGTCACTGCCGATGGTCAGTCTCGATCTGTCCCGTGTCGCGGAGAACTCGACGTTGATCTCGGTGCTGATGACTTGCTCGTCGGCGTGGATGGAGTCGGCGCTGATGGACCCGAACGGTGGGCACCGGTGGGTGATCTACGACGAAGCCTGGCGACTCATGGCCTACCCGGCCCTGTTGCGTCGGATGGATGCGCAGTGGCGGCTGGCGAGGCATTACGGGATCGCGAACATGCTGATCTTCCACAAGCTCACCGACCTCGACAACGTCGGCGACCGAGGGTCCGCGATGCGCGCCCTCGCGAACAGTCTGCTGGCGAATGCGGAGACGCGGATCATCTACCGGCAAGAACCCGACCAGCTCGGAGCCACCGCCGCTGCCCTTGGCCTCACCGGCACGGAACAGAAACTCCTTCCAGGGCTCGGCACCGGGCAAGGGCTGTGGCGCATCAAGGAACGCTCCTTCGTCGTTCAGCATCAGCTCCACCCGGCAGAGCTGGCGGCATTCGATACCACGGCCCGAATGATGGGCTAAACACTCAGGTTCGGGATTTCTGACGCTTCATTCGGCGTGTTTCCGCCGTTCCTGGCCGGTTGACGGGGTGCTGTGAGGGTGCAAGTTCCCGCGCTTTCGGCTGACCGGCGGTCACGGATCCGGCGTGCCGAGAGCGCACCTATCCCTCGACTGATTCGTCACGACCGAGGGAGCAGAACCAATGGACACGATCAACGAGCTGGCAGCGGATGAGCGCACCGCGAGGATCATCCTCGCCATCGCCTCCGAGCCAGGAGACACCGTCACGGGTCGGATGATCCGCACCGTTGGAGCGTCCGAGACCGTCGCCCGCGCGGTGGCGGCAGAGGTTCCGGTGGGGCCGGACGGTGACACGTGGCAGCGGCGGCTCGCACCCCGCATCGACGCCACACAGACCGAGCGGGTGATCGCGGACGGTGAGCGTCATGGAATGCAGGTGCTGATCCCCGGCGATCCTGACTGGCCGGCCGGGATCGACGCGCTCGGAGATCGTGCGCCGGTCGCGCTCTGGGCCAAAGGTGACACCGCGCTCCTGACCGCGCCGGTTTGGGATCGGATCACGGTCACGGGTGCGCGGGCTTCCACTGGGTATGGGGAGCACGTCACGTCCGAGCTCACACGGTCTGCGGTCGAGGATTCCCGGCAGGTGCTCTCAGGTGGTGCCTACGGGATCGATGGTACCGCGCACCGTGCCGCGCTTGCCTCGGGCGGGCCGACGGTCGCGGTGTTGGCTGGCGGGCTTGACCGGCTCTACCCGGCGGGGCATACCGATCTGCTCACCCGTGTCGGTAAGGAAGGGCTCTTGTTGTCGGAGGTGCCGCCGGGGGCGGCGCCGACGAAGTGGCGGTTCCTGCAACGCGGCCGCCTCCTCGCCGCCCTCT
>CALMEC010000255.1 GCA_937862675.1 uncultured Actinomycetes bacterium | reverse complement strand
CCCCCCGCCAGGCTGGACAGCCCCGACATGGCCGAGCGCCGCTCGGCGGGGGCCAGCTCGACCAGGAACGCGCTGCGGGTGCCGAAGACCCCGCCGGTGGCGAAGCCCTGCAGGCAGCGCGCCACGAGGATGGCCCAGAGCGGCGGCTGGGTCGCCAGGAGGATCTGCGCGGCCCCGATCACCGCGAGAGAGGTCAGGAGCACGCCGCGCCGGCCGATCCGGTCCGACAGCTGACCCATCGTGAGCATCGAGGGCACCAGCGCGGCGACGTACGCCACGAGGAAGAGGGTGACGACGGTGTCGTTGAAGCCGAGCTCGGCCTTGTAGATCGGGATGAGCGGTGTGATGAGGCTCGTGCCGATGGCGAAGAGGATGAGGACGGAGAAGGCCCTCCAGACCCGCCCCATCACGCGTCGCCCACCAGCACGTGGCATTCGTAGCGTCCCCGCCGTGCGGCCCGGACACGACGCATCCCGAGCGCGCGGTAGGGGGAGAGGACGCGGTCGCGGTCACGGCGCGTGAAACCGGAGAGCACGACGGAGCGGGGCGCGACGCGCAGGCGTGCGGCCAGCTGCGCATGCGCCACCGGCGGCAGGTTCGCCAGGACCACCCGGTCCCGGACGTCGGCGGGGCCGAGTGCCTCGATCCGGCCGGCCCGGAACAGCGACCCGCGGTCCAGGCCCATGAGGCCGGCCGACCGCCGGGCGTGGCGCACCGCACCCGGGTCGGCATCGAACCCGACGACGGGGCCCCGTCCCGTCCGGTGCCATGCCAGGGTGAGAAGACCGGATCCGCAGCCGACGTCGAGGGCGGGCCCGTCCGGGAGGTGGGGCAGGGCGGCCAGGCACATGGCCGTGGTGGGGTGGTCGGACGGGCCGAACCCCTCCCCGGCGGCCTGGACGAGTTCCGGGAAGCCGGCGGGGGCCGGCGCGTGTGCCTCCGTGCGCCGGTACCAGCCGGCGACGAGCCCGGCGGGGCTGTCGGCGGTGATCGGGGGCCGGGGCACCGCCGCGAGCGGGAACGGGCAGTCCCAGACCGGCTCGGCCGCGAGGTCCGGGGCACACAGGAGTCCCTCGTCGGTCCAGCGGACGGGCTGGAGGGGGATCAGGGCCCCGAAGGAGCGGACGAGCGCGGCATGCGGCGCGACCACCAGCCGGCCACGCGGGGCACGGGTAGAATCAGCGGCCGTGACGACCTCGATACGTCCGGCCGGACTGGTGGACCAGGCGGCCCTCGCCCAGCCGGAGGTGGAGCGGATCCCGCTGGACCGGCGGCTGCGGATGCTCGCCGACTCGCGTGACGCCCTCGCCGGGAACGCCCGGCTCGTCGTGGACGAGGCGGTGCGGGAGACCGGACGGACCGTCCGGTTCGCCCGTCGCGAGCTGGACTCCGCACTCATGCTCATGGACGCGATGCCGGCTCTCGCCGAGGCGATCCGTCCGGTCGCCGTCCCTGCCGTGTCCGGGTCGACGACGTTGGAGTGGGCACCCTACGGCGTGGTCTTCGGATGGCATGCGGCGAACTCGCCGATCTGGGTGCCGACCGTCGTGGTGGCGAGCGCGCTCGCCGGCGGGAACGCCGTCATCTCGCGGCCCAGCCGCCGCACGCGGGTCACGAGCCGCCTCGTGGTGGAGGCCGTCGCGGCGGGATGGCCCCGGCACGCGGTCCAGGTCTGCGACGCGCCGCCGGAGGAGGCGGAGACCCTCGTCGCGCACCCGGGTGTGGGCGCGGTGGTGACGCACGGGTCCACCGCGACGTGCAAGCGGCAGATGGCGCTCATCACCTCCGCCTACGGGGACGGGGTGCCGATGCGCCCGTACATCCCGGAGGCGTCGGGCAACGATCCGGCGATCGTCCTGGCCGGAGCCGACCTGGAGGCGGCGGCCCGGGCGGTCGCCGTGGGGGCGTTCACGAACGCCGGGCAGCTGTGCATGGCGGCCAAGCGGATCATCGTCGAGTCGCGGGTCTGGGGCGAGTTCCGGCCGCTGCTGCGGGCGGAGGTCGAGGGACTGAAGGTGGGCGATCCGTCCCGTGAGGACACCGACGTGGCCCCGCTCTCCGGGGGACGGGGCCTGGGACGGGCGCGCACGGCCATGGCGGAGGCGCTCACCCTCGGCGGCGAGATCGTCGCCGGGCGGGGTGAGCAGGGCCCCTTCTTCACCCCGACCGTCGTGCTCCTGCCGCGCGCCGCGGCGTCCACGATCCTCTGGAGCGAGGAGAGCTTCGCCCCGCTGCGTGGGCTCATGCTGGCGGCCGACGCCGAGGACGCCCTGGTCCTGGCGAACGCGGACGTCCACGGCCTCGGGGCCAGCGTCTTCGGCGACGGGGAGTCCATCGTGTCGCGTCTGCGCGCCGGACGCGTGGTCGTGAACGACAGCCCGCTCTACCAGGATCCCCACTTCGTCGTGGGCGGGGTCGGGGAGAGCGGTCTCTTCGGCGCGCGGCCGAAGGTCGAGCAGCTGGTCTACGCCCGTCGCGTCCACCGGGCCGCGTGTCCCGAGACGGGGCACTAGCGTCCCACTAGCCGAGGACGCGCAGGTGCTGGTAGCGCAGGAAGGCGCGCAGGCCGGGGCGTCCCAGCTCGGTGCCGAGACCCGATCCCCGCCATCCGCCGTACGGGGCGTGGGGGACGACGACGCGCCAGCCGTTGACGGCGACGGTGCCGGAGCGCAGCCGGGCGGCCGTCTCCATCACCGCCCGGTGGTCGGTGCCGCACAGATAGTTGACCAGGCCGAAGTCCGGCCGGTTCGCCTCGGCGACCTGTGCTGCGCGGTCCGGCAGCTCCATGATCGCGACGATCGGGGTGAACGGCTCGTCGTCGGCGATCCGCGATCCCGGTCCGGCGCCGGTGACGAGTGCGGGATGGACGAACCGGCCGTCGGTGATCTGCCCGCCCTCGACCGTCGCGCCGTGCGCGCGGGCGTCCTCGAGGAAGGCGACGTGACGGTCGCGTCCCCGGTCGGTCGTCATCACCCCGGCGGGGATCTGCGCGAACCGTTCACGGAAGCGCTCCATGAACGCGTCGTGGGTACGGGGCGTGAGCAGGACGCGGTTGACGGCGTAGCACGCCTGCCCGGTGTTGACGTACCCCTGGACCGCCGCGACGTCGACGGCGACATCGAGGTCCGCGTCGTCCAGGACGACCAGGGCGCCGTGTCCGCCCAGCTCCAGGCTGAGGTGCTTGAGCCGGGGCGCCGCCCAGGAGGCGATGGTCTCCGCGACGCGCCGCGAACCGGTGAACGCGACCTTCGCCACCCTCGGGTGGGTGGCGAGCGCCTCCCCGATGGAGGGCCCGTCCCCGGTGACGATGTTCACGACACCCGGGGGAAGGCCGGCGGTCCGTGCCGCGTCCACCAGCATCCACGCCGCGAGCGGGGCCTCCTGCGCCGGCTTCACGACGACGGTGCACCCGGCCGCGAGCGCCGGGGCGAGCTTCCACATGACGAGCGCGACCGGGAAGTTCCACGGGGTGATCGCCGCCACCACCCCGACCGGTTCGGGCCGGACGGTGCTGCCCGTGACGATCGAGTCGGCGGGCAGGTGGTGGCTCCAGATCCGTGCGGCCTCGCCGGCGAAGTGGTGGGCGACCTCGAAGGCGCGTGCGACCTCGGCCTGGGCCTCCGCCAGGGGCTTTCCGACCTCATCCGCCACGGCGGCGGCGACATCGCCGGCGATGTCGTCCAGTGCGAGCGCGTAGCGGCGGATGAGGTCGGCGCGCTCCAGCGGCGGGGTGGCGCTCCAGCCGGCGAGCGCACGGTGGGCCGCCGTTACGGCACGGTCGACGTCGGCCGCGTCGGCCGAGGCCATGCGCGCCAGGACGCGGTCGTCGCGGGGGGAGGTCACCTCCAGCGGCTCAAGGCCGCCGGGCGCGTCCACCCCGTCGATGATGAGCGGGCGGAGGGGCGGTGCGGATTCGTTCATCGGCGTCGGCGTCGTCGGTCGCGGAGGGGTGAGACCTCCCGGATCCGCCAGGCGGGGACGTAGTCCGGGTTCTTCTGGATCTCCTGCTGGGCGATGCGCCGTGCGGCGCTCGCGTCCTCGGCCCACACCTCGAGCTCGTGGACGTCCTGTCGGACGAACTCATCCGCCTGGGCCACCCAGATCGCGAATGTGGCTCGGAAGAGCGCGGTCCCGGGCGCCTTCGGGGTCAGCGGCCGCAGCACGCCGAGCGACCAGCGGCCGGCCTCGTCGGAGCGGTTGGCGAGTTCCTCCAGCGCCTGGCGCTTCGCCTCGTCGGCGCTGGGGGCCTCGACGAGTATGCGCCCCGCGACGCGTGCCTTGCCGGCACCGTCCGGTCTGCGAAGCACGGTGAATTCCCAGCTGTACGCCGCAGTCGACACATGGGGAACTCTAGTCTCCCGGCCGGTCGTTTTCTCGTCCGGCGTCCATCGGGCCGTCATCGGCGACGTCGCCCGCCAGTGCGGCGAGGACGCGGCGCTTCACGGCGGCCATGTCGGCATCCAGGAGACGGAGTGCGGTGCGCGGCCGGTCGCGGGGCACCGCGACGGTCAGGACCGGTCGTCCCGGGCGCGGGGACAGCACCGTGATCCGGTCGGCGAGTCGCAGCGCGTCGTCGACATCGTGGGTCACCAGGAGCGTCGTGCGCGGCTCCTGGGAGAGGAGGGCACCGAGCCAGGTGTGGAGGTCGGCGCGGGTGATCGCGTCCAGGGCGACGAAGGGCTCGTCGAGGAGGAGGACCGGCTGGCCGGCCAGCACGGTCCTCAGGAACGCGACGCGCTGGCGCATCCCGCCGGAGAGTTCGCCCGGCCAGGACCGCTCGAACCCCGACAGCCCGAAGCGGGTGAAGAGGTCCTGTGCGCGTGCTCGTGCGTCGGACGGGCGCATTCCTGCGATCTCTGCGCCCAGCGTGGCGTTGCCGAGGGCCCTCCGCCACGGCAGGAGCGCGTCGGTCTGCGGCATGTAGGCGGCGTGCCCGGTCCGTCCGGTGATCGGCTCGCCGGCGATGGTGATCGTCCCGGCGTCGGGCTCGACGACGCCGGCGACGACACGCAGGAGCGTCGACTTGCCGCAGCCGGACGGACCGACGATGGCCAGGGTCTCGCCCGCGGCGACGGTGAGGTCGACGCCGTCGAGGACGGTCAGCCCGCCGAAGCGGTGGGTGAGCCCCTCGATCCGGAGGGTCGCGGTCACGAGCCGGATGGCAGGAGGTCGTTCGTGTACGTCCCGGCGACGTCGGCGACGTGCGGCAGCGACGACCGTGCCAGGAAGGCGTTGAAGCCCTTCCAGACGGAGGGTTCCTGGTAGCCCCAGCCCCCCCGCGCGTCCGTCAGGAACCGGGCGACGAACCGTGCCGACGGGGCGAGGAGCGCCATGTCCGACTCGGGTGCGGCCCGCTTGATCGCCTCCGCCGCCGCGGCCGGGTCGGCGACGGCCCTCTCATAGCCCTTCGCCGTCGCCGCGAGGAAGCGGCGGAGCACCTCGGGGTCCTTCGCGATCGTCGTCTCGGTTGCGGCGAGGACCGGTGTGTACCAGTCGGGGATGCACCGGAGGTGGTCGCGGAAGGGGATCGTCCGGACGTCCATCCCGTCGACGTCGCGCATGCGGATCACGTCCCAGCCGTCGAACACCCAGGTGAAGTCGAACTGCCGGCGCCGGAAGCCGACGGCGTAGTCGACGTTCCCGACGTCCACGAACCGGATGGTCGACGGGTCCCCCCCGTCGCAGCGCACCAGCGCGTCGACGAGCGGGCGCTCGATGTCGCCGCCGAAGGTGCCGTAGGTCTTGCCGGCGAGGTCGCGCGGCCGGGTGATGTCCCGGTCGGCGGGGGAGACCAGGGAGCTCGTGTTCGTCCGCATCACCGAGGCGATCGACACCACCTTCGAGCCGTCCGCACGCGCCGGGATGATCTGCTCCGCGTAGGAGAAGGCGATGTCGGCGTTCCCCGCGGCCAGCTGGGGGAGGGCTCCGGAGGGGTCCGGCTCGACGACGGTGACGTCGAGGCCCGCGTCGCGGTAGTACCCGTCGTCCTTCGCGATGTACACCCCGGAATGGTTGGTGTTGGGCGTCCAGTCGAGCGCGACCGTCAGATGGGTGAGGCCGCCGTCGGACGACCCGCCGCACCCGGCGGCGATGAGCGCGATCAGGGAGACGAGGGCGAGGGCGGCGGCCAGGGCGGCCGGACGGCGTCGGGTGCGGGGCATGGGTCCTTTCGGGGCGGGGGTCACGGGGCGGTCCGGGCCGAGGTCGGAGGGCGGGACGGGCGGGTCCACGGGGTGACGAGCACGCCGGCCAGGTGGACGAGCCCGTAGACGGCGATCGACAGGACGGCGATGACGACGACCCCGGCCAGGACCTGGTCGGGCCGGAAGCTGCGCTGTGACCGGGCGATGAACAGTCCGATGCCGGCGTGCGCACCGCCGAACTGCTCGGCGACGGCGGCCGCGCCCACGGCGTAGGCGGCGCTGATGCGCAGCCCGTCGACGATGGCCGGCACGGCGCCCGGCAGGGTGACCGTGCGGAGCACGGTGCGGCGTGACGCGCCGAAGGACCGGACCAGGTCGACCCGGACCGGGTCGACGGCGCGGAGCGCCCCCGCCGTCGCGATGGCGACCGGGAAGAACACCACGCCGACGACCACGACGACGCGCGGCGCCCAGCCGTAGCCCAGGGTGAGCACGAGGAGCGGGGCCAGGACGACCGGCGGGATGGTCTGGAGCACGACGAGCAGCGGCTCGATGGCACGGCGTGCCAGCGACCATGCGCTCATGACCGCGGCGACCGCGACCCCGGTCGCCGTCCCGACGAGAAGCCCGATGCCGGTCTCCGCGAGCGTGGTCGGCACATGACCGGCCAGGGTCCCGGCCTGCGCGTGGAGGGCGCGGGCGACGGCGGACGCGCTGGGGAAGACGGCGGGGTCGACGTCGCCCAGGCGGACGATCGCCTCCCAGGCGCCGATCAGGAGCACGACGAGGAGGGCGGCCGGCCAGGTCGCGTGGAGGGCGCGGGCGACGGCGTGCCGGACGGCTCCCCGCGGCGCCGTGGCGTCGCTCATGGCGCGGGGGTGCGGAAGGGTTCCGTGAGCGCCGTCATCGACGTCTCGGAGCCCGGGCTCTCGTACATCTTGATCAGGGTCATCACCCGGCGCGTGTCCGCGGCCCGGGTGGCGTCGTGCACCCGGCGGGCGAGTTCCCAGACCGCGTCGGGTGGTCCCTCCACGGTGGTGCCCATGGCGCCGACCTCATAGGTCAGGCCGGACGCCGTGATCTCCGCGATGGCGCGGTCGACGTTGCGATAGACGTCGTCCGCCGTCCCGACGGGGTCGGGCAGCACGTGGATCTGCATGATCATCTCTTACTCCCGCTTCCCTAGCGCTCGCATTACCGAGTTCAGGTTCTCGGGTGGTCCCGTAGTGGGATCTCAGCCGTGGTAGGCCCCCCGAGCAGGTCTGTCGGGGGCGAGTCTACACCGGCCACCGCTGACGTTAGGCTCCCCGGTGCCCGAGGGAACGGATGAAAGGACACGAATGAACGTCGATCAGGCGATCCGCAAACGCCGTGCCGTGCGCACCTACACCGACGCGCCGGTCCCCGACGAGACGCTCGACGAGGTGCTGCGGCTGGCGCTCGCGGCGCCCACGGGGAGCGGCGCCCAGGCCTGGAGCCTCGTCGTCGTCCGCGACGCCGCGAAGCGCCGTGCACTGGCCGATCTGGTGATCGCGGGCGCCGGCCGCTACTTCGCGAACATGCGCCACCAGAAGGAGGGCGTGAGCGACGAGGAGCACGCGGCGTGGGGCCGTGACTACGCGAACCAGATCCTCGCGAGCTACCACGACGTCCCGGTGTGGGTGCTCGGGGTCATCGTCCCGCGCGGCACCTACCCGCCGGGGATGGAGGAGGGCGGGCACACGGACGACCTCCTGTCGGTCGCGTTCGCCACCCAGAACCTGATGCTCGCCGCGCGCAGCCGGGGACTGGGGACCTGTCCCACGACGGCGTTCTGGCGCTTCGAGCTCGATGCCCTGCGCGGGCTCCTGGAGATCCCGGAGGACGTCGAGCCGGTGGTCCTGACCCCCGTCGGCTATCCGAAGGAGTTCCCGACGGGACGTCCGCCGGCGCTTCGGAACTACCGGACATGGGGGACCCTCGTGCACGACGACGCCTTCGGGCACACGCGCGAGGACCCGGAGACCGCGGGCTGAGGGTGCGGGGGACGGACCGTCACCGCCGCGACTGGGAGGACCTCGCCGCGGTCGATCCGCTGTGGGCCGTCCTGTCGGACCCGGATCGTCGCGGCGGGGGGTGGGAGGCGGAACGCGCCGCGTTCTACGCGTCGGGGGAGGCCGAGGTCCGCGCCCTCGAGGGGGTCCTGCGGGAGGAGGGCGTCACCCCCGGACGCGGTCGCGCCCTCGACTTCGGCTGCGGGGTCGGCCGGATCACCGCGGCCATGGCCGCCCGCTTCGACGCGGTGGTCGGCGTCGACCACTCTGCGCGCATGGTGGAGATCGCGCACGCGGCGACCGCGGGGCGGGGCGGGGACGTCACCTACCTGGCGGGGGCGACGCCCGACGTGGCGGAGGGGGTCTTCGACCTCGTCTGGTCGCGCCTCGTCATCCAGCACCAGCCGTCGGCGGAGCTCGCGCGGCGGCTCGTCGGCGCGCTCGCCGACCGGGTCGGCCCCGGAGGGGTCCTGCGCATCCAGCTGCCCGTCGTCCTCGGATGGCGTCGGCGTCTTCAGCCGCGCCGGCGGGTGTACGCGCTGGGACGGCGTCTCGGCGTCGGTCACGAGCGTCTCTACGGTCGCGGCCTCAATCCGATCCGGATGGTCGCCGTCCCGGAGGAGCGGGTGCGGGCGATCCTCGCCGAGCGGGGTCTCGAGGTCGTGCGTCTCGAGCGCGTACGGGCGGCACCGGGGCAGATCGACGCGGAGGTCACGGCGGTGCGTCGCCGGTCCGGCGGCTGACAGCGGCGTACATCCTCCGCACCACGAGGATGTGCGCCGGAGGGCGGCCCGGTCTCAGGACGCGCGCGCCGCGGCGAGATCCCCCTGGGTGTTGATGTTCACGAATCCGGCGGCCCAGGCCGGATCGATGTCGGTGACCTCGACGACCTCGGCGCCGGGGAGCCCGGTGACCGATCGTGCGGACCCCCCGGTCCGGGCGGTGTGGTGGAGCGCTGCGGCCACGTCGGGCGGGAACCGTCCGACGAGCGGCTGGACGCGTCCGTTCACCGCGGCGACGACCACCCGTGCGGGATGGCCGGCGAGGAGGCGGAGGACCGCGGGCTCGAGGAGCGGCATGTCGCACGGGAGCGTCACGACCGGCCGCCCGAGCACCGTCAGGGCGTGTGCGACGCCCATGAGGGGATGGACCGGACGGGCGGGCTCGACGAGGACGCGGACCGGTCCGTCGATCCCGGCGGACGCCACGTCGAAGGCGGCCTTCGCTGCGACGACCGGTTCGAGTCCGGCGGCGGCGACCGCGGCCACCGCGCGGGAGACCAGCGTCCGTCCGTCGAGCTCGACGAGGTGCTTGGACCCCCCGATGCGCGAACCCTCTCCACCGGCGAGGACGACGCCGGTCGTGGCGGGCGGCGTCGTGACGCTCACCCCCCGATCTGCGACATCACGCGCGGGGGCCGCAGGAAGCCGGGCTCGTCCATTCCGTGGCCGGCCTCCTTGTCGTGGACGGCGGACCGGACGGTCGCGGCGATCTGCGCGTCGGTCGCTCCGGTGCGGACCATCCGGCGCAGGTCGGTCTCCCGGCGGCTGAAGAGGCACGTGCGCAGCTGACCGTCGGCGGTGAGCCGGATGCGGTTGCAGTCGGCGCAGAACGGCTCGGTGACCGGGTTGATGAACGCCACCTCGCCGCGACCGTCCTCCAGGCCGAACACCCGCGCGGTCGCATGCGGTGCCCGCTCGCGCGGGACGAGGCGGTGATGCCGCTCGATGACGGCGCGCACCTCCGCGCCGGTGAGCACGTCGTCCCTCGCCCACCGGGGGACCGCACCGAGGGGCATCTGCTCGATGAACCGCACCTGGAGGTCGTGTGCGCGGGCGAAGTCGACGAGCCGCGGTGCCTCGTGTTCGGTGATGCCGCGGATCGACACGGCGTTGACCTTGATCGTGCCCACCCCGGGCGTCGTGCGCAGCGCGTGCAGGCCGGCCAGTACGCGGTCCACCTCGCGCCGCCGCGTGACCTCCTCGAAGCGGTCCGGGTCGAGGGCGTCCAGGCTGACGTTGAAGCGCCGGATGCCGGTGTCCACCAGTGCCGCGGCGTGACGCTCGAGGAGCAGGCCGTTGGTGGTGAGCGAGAGGTCCTCGATGCCGGGGACCGCGGCGATCATGCGGACGAGATCGGGGAAGCCCCGCCGGACCAGGGGCTCGCCTCCGGTGAGGCGCAGTGCGCGCACGCCGAGACCGGCGAGGATGCCGACCAGCCGCGTGATCTCCTCGAAGGTGAGGATCTGATCGCGGGGGAGCCACGGCACGCCGTCGGCGGGCATGCAGTACTGGCAGCGCAGGTTGCACAGATCCGTCACCGAGACCCGCAGGTCGTCGACGACCCGGCCGAAGCGGTCGACGAGCGGGGGCTCAGGGGCGGGGCGGGACAACGGCGGTTCCCTTCACCCAGGTCGCGTCCCCCGATGCGGGATGCTCGCGCTTCCAGACCGGCAGCTCGGCCTTGACGCGGTCGATGGCCGTCCGCGCACCGAGGAAGGCCTCATCGCGATGCACCGCGCTCGCCGCGATCACCACGGAGGGCTCGCCGAGCGGGACGTCGCCGACCCGGTGCTCGGCGGCGATCGCGACGACGCCCGTCGCCTCCGCGACCTCACGGAGGATGGTCTCCAGGAGCGGTCCGGCCATCTCGGTGTACGCCTCGTACTCCAGCCGGGGAACGTCGCGGGTGACCCCGAGAAAGGTCACGACGGCCCCGGCGGACGGATGACGGACCCGCGCTGTGACCCGGTCCGTCGAGAGGGGCTCGCCGGTGATGCGCCCGTGGACGGCGACGGGCCCGGGGGCACCGCCGCTGACCGGCGGGATGAGGGCCACCTCGTCGCCGTCGGACAGGGGGGCCGTGACGTCACAGTAGGTCCGGTTGACGGCGACCGCGACACCGGTCCGGGCGATCACGCCGTCGTCGGCCGGCAGCCTGTGGAGTACGTCCGCCACCGTCGCGCGGTCCGGCAGCGTCATGTTCAACGACCGCACACCGAGCAGATCGACGAGTCCCGCGAATATGCGAACGGTGACGGTCATCACCACCGATGCTACGCGCCGCCGCTGCTATACATGGTCGATCTACAGACGTCGACCGGGGATCAGGTCGTTCATCGTCATGAAGCGAGGACGATATGCCATATAAAGACGCCGGTGACGGGGGGGAACTGACGCACGTCGGTACCGACGGCACCTTCCGGATGGTCGACGTCGGGGAGAAGCCGGTCACACGTCGTGAGGCGACGGCCGCCGCCGTGGTGCGGATGCATCCGGAGACGGCACGACGTCTCCAGGCCGCCGACCTCCCGAAGGGCGACGTGATCGGCACGGCACGGCTCGCGGGGATCATGGCGGCGAAGCGGACCGGGGATCTCATCCCGCTCGCCCATCCGCTCCCCCTGGACGTCGTGGACGTCGCGATCACCGTCGCGCCCGAGGAGGGACACGTCGTGATCACGGCCATGGCGGCCACCCACGGACGGACCGGCGTGGAGATGGAGGCCATGACGGCCGCGAGCGTCGCGGCGCTCACGGTCTACGACATGGTGAAGGGCGTCGAGCGCGGGGTGCGCATCGCGTCCGTCGAGCTCGTCGCGAAGTCCGGCGGTCGCCACGACTGGCACCGCACGGGGAACCCGGAGGAGTGACATGCGCGTCGCGCTCGTGACGATCTCGACCTCGAAGGCCGGGGGGGAGGGCGAGGACCGGGGGACACCGGCGCTCGTCGCCTACGCGGAGGGCCTCGGCGCGGAGGTGGTGTCCGTCGATCTCATCCCGGACGACCGCCGGCGCATCGCCGACCACCTCGCGTCGGTGGCCGACGCCGGCACGGTCGATCTCATCCTGACCTCGGGCGGCACCGGGCTGGCCGAGAGCGACGTGACCCCGGAGGCCACGCGCGACGTGATCGACCGGGAGGCCCCGGGCATCGCGGAGGCGATGCGCCTGGCGTCGAAGCCGCACACGAGGTACTGGATGATGTCGCGCGGCGTCGCGGGCCTGCGCGGGCCGGTCATGATCATCAACTTCCCGGGCAATCCGCGGGCGATCGCCGAGGCCGGCGAGCCGCTCGTCGAGACCCTCGAGCACGCGATGGCGCTCCTGCTCGACCGCGCGACGGGACACGACTGACCGTGCCGCTCGCAGTGGCGGACGCCGTCGCGGAGGTCCTCCGGGAGGCCGCGGCGACGGGCGTGGAGCACGTCGGGTCGGAGGCGGCGCGCGGACGGGTGCTCGCCGCCGATGTGACCAGCCCGATCGACCTTCCGCCGTTCGGCAACTCCGCGATGGACGGCTATGCGGTCCGGGCACGTGACACCGCGGGTGCGTCGGCCGCAGGGCCCCGTCGGCTGCGGATCGTGGACGAGTCGCGTGCCGGGGCGCCCGCGGCGGTCGTCGTCGGGCCGGGCGAGGCGGCCGGCGTGTCGACTGGTGCCCTGCTCCCCGAGGGCGCCGACGCGGTCGTCCGCGTCGAGGACACGCGACGCGGCGACGGCGGGGTGGAGATCCGCCGGGAGGTCGCCGTCGGCGCGGACGTCCGGCCGGCGGGCGACGACGTGCGGGCCGGCCAGGTCGTGCTTCGCGCCGGGACGCCGGTCGGCGCCGGGGAGCGGGCGCTTCTCCTGTCGGTCGGGGCACCGGAGGTCGCGGTCCACCGGCATCCGCGCGTGGGGATCGTCGCGACCGGATCCGAGCTCGTCGCCCCGGGGAGGCCCCTCGGCCCCGGCCAGATCGTCGACTCCAACGGCGCGATGTTGGCGGATCTGGTCGGTGCCCACGGAGGGGCCGTGGCCCGGATCGTCTCGGGTGTCGCCGACCGGCGCGACGCAACACGGGCGGCACTCGCCGCGGGGATGGACGGGTGCGACGTGCTCGTCGTCTCGGGTGGCGTGTCGATGGGGGCGCACGATCACGTGCGCCCCGCCCTCGCCGAGCTGGGGGCCGAGGAGCGCTACTGGCGGATCGCCCTCCGCCCGGGCCACCCGGTGTGGTTCGGGGTGCGCGACGCGCGCGGCGGGCGGACCCTGGTCTTCGGCCTTCCGGGAAACCCGGTCTCGGCGTACGTGACCTTCCAGCTTCTCGTGGTCCCGGCGCTCATGCGCCTGGCCGGCCTGCCGGGCACGGGCCGGCCGGTCGTCGACGCGCTCTACGACGGCGACGCCTTCACGAAGGCCGCCGCGTTCACCCAGGCGGTCCGCTGCCGGCTGGACTTCGGGGACGGTCCGCCGCGCGCGGTTCCCACGTCGGCCAATCAGCGATCGCACGCGCTGTCGTCGTTGGTCGGCGTCGACGCCCTCGTGCTGATCCCCCCGGAGATCGCGACCGTCCGTCCCGGGGACCCGGTCCGCGCCCTCATGGTGGCCGACGGACACCGTGTGGACATCGACGTGACAACACGTATGTGACATCAGTGCGACGTTCTAACGGTAATGAACGTCGTACTATTTATACATCGTAAAACGATGTAATTCGCACCGGCCGCGTTCGGTCACTTTGTGCATGTCGGAGGTCCATTTGATCGCGGACAACCGTCTCACACCATAGTATGCGCTCGTATTTGTGTAACGCGACGAATTACGGTGCAACGCATGGATGATCACATCGGTACCACCGTTCCCGCCGGGGCCGTACGCAACCTCACCGTTGCCACCCTCGCCTTCCTCATCTGCTTCACCTCGTGGGGCGTCGTCTCGCCACTGGCGCGCCGCCTGCAGACCGACCTCAATCTGTCGGACACGAAGACCGCGGTCCTTCTCGCCGTGCCGGTCCTCTGCGGATCGATCCTGCGTCTTCCCGCGGGCGTCCTGGCCGACCGCTTCGGCGGCCGGCTCATGTTCACCCTGATCATGTTGGTGTCGGCGATCCCCGCCGTGTTCCTGGGCTACGCCGCCTCGTTCTGGTCGATCGCCGTGCTCGGCTTCCTGCTCGGCGCCGCCGGCGCCGCCTTCGCCATCGGCGTCCCGTTCGTGGCCGGCTGGTGGAAGGGCCCGCGGATCGGCCTCGCCGTCGGCGTCTACGGCATGGGGACGATCGGCACGGCGATCGCGGCGCTCCTGGTCCCGCGCATCAGCAACGCCTGGGGGCACGTCTACGTCGGCTGGGGAATGGCGATCCTGCTGGTCGCCGGTGCCGTGATGGTCTGGATGCTCTCGCGCGACGCGCCCGGTCCCCGGGTGCCGACCCGCTACGGCGAGGTGTGGAAGGCGGGATGGCGGCTGCACCGTCTGTCGCTCATGTACTTCGTCACCTTCGGGGGATTCGTCGCCATGACGGTATTCCTGCCGAAGCTCCTCACCGACTGGTTCGACCTCGGAACGGTCGACGCCGGGCAGCGCGCTGCGGGATTCGCGGCGCTCGCCGTCGCCGCCCGGCCGCTCGGCGGATGGCTGTCGGACCGCTTCGGCGGCGGGTCGGTCCTCGTCATCTCGTTCGCCGGCGTCGCCATCGACGCCGCCGTCCTGGCCTCCATCGCCCGGGCCCCGGACATGACCCAGGTGACGATCGCCTGCCTCACGATGGGGGTGTTCCTGGGTCTCGGAAGCGGCGCCGTGTTCAAGATCGTGCCGCACGAGTTTCCCGACGCCACCGGTGCGGTCCCGGGGATCGTCGGGGCCGTTGGCGGCCTGGGCGGCTTCCTCCCGCCGCTTTTCATGGGGATCGCCAAGGACACGTTCGGAAGCTACGCGGCCGGATTCCTCGGCCTCATGATGTTCGCCGCGATCTGCCTTCTCGTGACGATGCAGATCCAGCGTGAGGAGCTCACCGGTGCCGTCACCCGACAGGAGGCCAACCATGGCGAGTAAGCTCGAACCGCGTCATCTGACCTTCGCGCCCTCCACGGAGGCGTGGAGCGAGCTGCGCCACGAGGACCGCTCCTGGGAGCGTATGTACCGCGACCGCTGGAAGGTCGACCGCGTCGTGCGCTCGACGCACGGGGTCAACTGCACGGGGTCGTGCTCCTGGCTCGTGCATGTGAAGGACGGCATCGTGGCGTGGGAGACCCAGGCCACCGACTACCCGTCGAACGGCCCGGACGTCCCCGAGTACGAACCCCGGGGCTGCCCGCGCGGGGCGTCGTTCTCCTGGTACGTCTACTCGCCGCTTCGGGTGCGCTACCCGTACGTCCGCGGCGCGCTCGTGCGCATGTACCGCGAGGAGCTCGCGCGCACCGGCGACCCGGTGGACGCATGGGCGGCGATCGTCGAGGACCCCGAGAAGGCCCGCGCCTACAAGTCGCGCCGCGGCAAGGGCGGCTTCGTGCGCTCGAGCTGGGACGAGGTCTCGGAGATCATCGCGGCCGCGCACGTGTACACCGTGAAGACGACGGGGCCGGACCGCATCGCGGGGTTCTCGCCGATCCCGGCGATGTCGCCGGTGTCCTACTCCGCCGGCACCCGCTTCCTCAGCCTCATCGGAGGGGTCGCCCTCTCCTTCTACGACTGGTACGCGGACCTGCCGCCCGCCTCGCCGCAGGTGTGGGGCGACCAGACCGACGTCCCCGAGTCGGCCGACTGGTGGAACGCCGCCTACACGATCCTCTGGGGGTCCAACATCCCCCAGACGCGCACGCCGGACGCGCACTTCATGACCGAGGCGCGCTACAAGGGCCAGAAGGTCGTCGTGATCTCCCCGGACTACGCGGGCCACACCAAGTTCGCCGACGACTGGCTCGCGGCCGAGCCGGGGACCGACGCGGCGCTCGCGCTCGCCATGGGGCACGTGATCCTCAAGGAGTTCCACGTCGACCGCACGACGCCGTACTTCGACGACTACGTGCGACGTCTGACCGACATGCCGTTCCTCGTCACCCTGGACGAGCGCGACGGCGGTCACGTCACCGGACGCTTCCTCCGTGCCTCGGACCTCGGCCACGACGGGCCCAACCCGGAGTGGCGCACCGTCGTCCTCGACGAGCGCACCGGCGAGCCGGCGTTCCCGTCCGGGTCGATGGCCGACCGCTGGGGCGCGGACAACGCCGGCGACTGGAACCTGGAGCTCGGCGACATCTCCCCGGCGCTCAGCCTGCTGGACCGGCCGGACACGGTTCATGTCGAGGTGACTCTTCCGCGGTTCGACACGACCCCCGGTGCATACGGCGCGACGATCATCCGCGGCGTCCCGGCCATGCGCATCGGCGGTCACCTCGTGACGACGGTGTTCGACGTCATGGCGGCGCACCTCGGCGTCGAGCGCGGCGGCCTGCCCGGCGAGTGGCCCTCCTCCGACGACGACGCCGGGAGCCCCGGCACGCCGGCGTGGCAGGCGGCGATCACCGGCGTGGAGCCCGAGGCCGTGATCCGCATCGCCCGCGAGTTCGCCCACAACGCCGAGCGGACGAACGGCCGCTCGATGATCGTCATGGGCGCGGGCACCAACCACTGGTACCACTCCGACGTCATCTACCGGGCGATGCTGAACCTGCTCATGCTCTGCGGCTGCCAGGGGGTCAACGGCGGCGGCTGGGCGCACTACGTCGGCCAGGAGAAGGTGCGGCCGATCGCCGGGTTCGGGATCGCCGCGTTCGCCCTCGACTGGTCCCGGCCGCCGCGTCAGCAGGCGGCCACGCCGTACTGGTACCTGGCGACCGACCAGTGGCGCTACGAGCGCTTCACCACTGACGAGGTGTCATGGGTCGGCGGCGGCGGGCGCTTGGGCGGGCGGACGATCGCCGACTGCATCGCCCTCTCGGCGCGCAACGGGTGGATGCCGTCGTACCCGACCTTCAACCGCAACTCGCTGGACCTCTGCGACGAGGCGGCCGCCGCCGGCGTCGAGCCCGCCGAGCACGTCGTGAACGAGCTCATGGACGACCGGCTGCGCTTCTCGGCGGAGGACCCGGACGACCCGGCGAACTTCCCGCGCGTCCTCACCCAGTGGCGGGCGAACATCATCGGCTCCTCGTCGAAGGGGCAGGAGTACTTCCTCCGCCACCTGCTGGGCGTCCCGGACGCCGCCGTCCGCGCGGAGGAGTCCCCGGAGGACGTCCGTCCGCGCGAGGTCACCTGGCGCGAGGAGGCGCCGGAGGGGAAGCTCGACCTGTTCACCACGATCGACTTCCGCATGAACGGGTCGTGCCTGTACTCCGACATCGTCCTGCCGGCCGCGACGTGGTACGAGAAGCACGACATCTCGAGCACCGACCTCCACCCGTTCGTGCACACGTTCGGCGAGGCCGTGCCGCCGCCGTGGGAGGCGCGCACCGACTTCGACGCGTTCCGCACGGTCGCCGAGCGCTTCTCCGAACTTGCGGTCACGCACCTGGGCGTCCGCCGCGACGTGATCGCCGCCCCGCTCCAGCACGACTCCCCGGACGAGATCGCCCAGCCGCTCGGCGAGGTCATCGACTGGAAGGGCGCGGGCATCCGGCCGGTCCCGGGCCGGACGATGCCGAAGCTCGTCGTCGTGGAGCGCGACTACACGGCCGTCGCCGCGAAGTGGGCGGCGCTCGGTCCGCTGGTCGAGACGGCCGGGGTCGGCGTCAAGGGATGGAGCGTCACGACGGCCACCGAGGTCGCGGACCTCGCCGAGCGGAACGGTGTGGTGGAGTCCGGGCCGGCCGCGGGCCGTCCCGCCCTCTCCCGCGACGTCCACTGGGCCGAGGCCATCTTCGCGCTCTCCGGCACCACCAACGGGCGGATCTCGGTGGCCGGGTTCCGCGAGATGGAGAAGCGAAGCGGGGTCCCGCTCGCCGACCTCGCCCTCGAGCGGGCCGACGACCGCATCACCTTCGGCGACGCGCGCATCCAGCCGCGGAAGGTCATGACCTCGCCGGAGTGGTCCGGCATCGAGTCGCGCGAGCGCCGCTACAGCCCCTTCACGATGAACGTCGACCGTCTCGTGCCGTGGCGAACGCTCACCGGACGCCAGCAGTTCTACGTGGACCACGAGTGGATGCTCGACATCGGGGAGGCCGTCGCCGTCTACCGGCCGCCCATCAACTCGCCCCGCTACTTCGGCGACATCGGGCTCGGTGAGGACGCCGGGGCGGAGGTGGTCGTCCGCTGGCTCTCCCCGCACTCCAAGTGGTCGATCCACTCGGAGTACCAGGACAACCTGCACATGCTGACGCTCTTCCGCGGAGGGCCGGTCGTGTGGATCTCGACGGGGGACGCCGAGCGGATCGACGTGGCCGACAACGACTGGGTCGACATCTACAACCTGAACGGCGTGATCGCGTGCCGCGCCGTCGTCTCGCACCGGATCCCGTCGGGGGTGGCGCTGATGTACCACTCACAGGACCGCCATCTCAACGTGCCGCTGTCGGACGTGTCGGGCACCCGCGGGGGGACCGACAACGCCGTCACGCGTATCTCGATCAAGCCGACGCACCTGGTCGGCGGGTACGCGCAGCTGTCGTTCGGGTTCAACTACTACGGACCGACGGGCTCGCAGCGGGACGAGCTCACGGTCATCCGCAAGCGACCGACCGAGGTGAGGTACTGATGCGCATCCGGGCCCAATTCGGAATGGTGATGAACCTCGACAAGTGCATCGGGTGCCATACCTGCTCGGTGACCTGCAAGACCGTCTGGACCAACCGGGCGGGTGCCGAGTACATGTGGTTCAACGACGTCGAGACGAAGCCGGGCGGCGGCTATCCGAAGCGCTGGGAGGACCAGGAGCGCTGGAACGGGGGCTGGGAGCTCGACAAGCGCGGCCGGCTGCGGCTGAAGGCCGGCGGGAAGCTGCGGAAGATCACCCGGATCTTCGCGAACCCGGACCTCCCGAAGCTCGACGACTACTACGAGCCGTGGACCTACGACTACGAGACGCTCACCCGGGCGGGCGACTCCAAGCACCAGCCGGTCGCACGGCCGGAGTCGCAGATCACCGGACGTCCCCTCGCGCTCGAGTGGGGCCCGAACTGGGAGGACGACCTCGCCGGCGGCCCGGACGCCGCGCGCCGCGACCCCAACCTGCGCGGCATCGAGGAGCAGGTCACGCTCGACTACGAGCAGGCGTTCATGATGTACCTGCCGCGGCTCTGCGAGCACTGCATGAACCCCTCCTGCGTGGCGTCGTGTCCGTCCGGCGCGATGTACAAGCGCGAGGAGGACGGCATCGTCCTGGTCGACCAGGACAAGTGCCGCGGATGGCGGATGTGCGTCTCCGGATGCCCCTACAAGAAGGTCTACTTCAACTGGCGGACCGGTAAGGCCGAGAAGTGCACCATGTGTTACCCGCGCATGGAGGCGGGGATGCCCACCATCTGTTCCGAGACGTGTGTGGGGAAGATCCGCTACATCGGCATCGTGCTCTACGACGCCGACCGCATCGAGGAGGCCGCGAGCGTCCCGGACCCGAAGGACCTCTACGAGTCGCAGCTCGGCCTGTTCCTCGACCCGAACGACCCCGAGGTCGCGGCGCAGGCCCTCGCCGACGGCGTCCCGCAGGACTGGATCGACGCGGCACGGCGCTCACCGGTGTACGAGCTCGCCGTGCGCCACCGGGTGGCGCTGCCCCTGCACCCGGAGTACCGGACCCTTCCCATGGTCTGGTACGTGCCGCCGCTCTCGCCGGTCATGGGCGTCATCGAGGGACGGGGGGCCGAGGCCGACCCGGACGACGTCTTCCACCTCATCGACGAGATGCGCATCCCGATCGCCTACCTGGCCGAGATGCTCTCGGCCGGCGATCCCGAGCCGGTCCGCCGGGTCCTCACGACCCTCGCGGCGATGCGCCGCCACATGCGGCGGAAGAACCTCGGGCAGGAGGACGAGGCGAGCGATCCGGAGGCCACCCGCACGCTGGAGGCCCTCTTCCGGCTCCTGGCGCTCGCCCGCTACGACGAACGCTTCGTCATCCCGAAGGGGCACGTCGAGGAGGCCGCCTCGGTCCTCTCGCTCCAGGGCTCCTGCGGGCTCGACTCGGCCGGCGGACCGGGACCGTGCATGCCGCAGACACCGGTCGCGCCGGAGATGTACGACCCGCCCCGGCGACTTCTCCAGATCCAGCGGAAGGACACCCCATGAGCGTCGACCTGGCCCTGTCACGCCTGCTCTCCTTCCCCGAGGACCCCCTCGAGGAGGTCGACGCGGCGATCACGGAGGCGGTGCGGGGGGCCCCGAGAGAGGTCCGCGGGGAGGTGGACGCCTACTACGCGACCGTGGCCGGGTGGGACTCCATGGCACGCCAGCAGGCGTACGTGGACGCGTTCGACTTCGACCGGCGGGCCAGCCTCCACCTGACGGCCCACACGCACGGCGACCGGCGCGAGCGGGGCCAGCGGCTCATCGCGCTGAAGGCGCTCATGCGCGAGGCCGGCCTGGACTACGAGAGCGACGAGCTGCCGGACCACCTCGCGGTGCTCCTCGAGCTCCGGGCCCTCGCGCCCGAGGCGGGACGCACGGCGCTGGCGGACCTCCGCCCGGCGATCGAGATCATCCGTGCGCGTCTGCATGACATGAAGAGTCCGTACCGCTTCGTGATGGACGCCGTCGCGGCCACGATGCCGCGTCTCTCCCGTGCCGACCGGACGACGGCCGAGCGTCTCGCGGCGGAGGGGCCGCCCGGTGAGATGGTGGGGCTCGAGCCGTTCGCGCCGCCCGAGGTCATGCCCGCGATGGAGGTGGGACGATGAGCCGCTCCGACGTCATCCTCTGGGTCATCGTGCCGTACGCGACGCTCGCCGTCTTCGTCGTGGGCCACGTCTGGCGCTGGCGGACGGATCAGTTCGGATGGACGACCCGGTCGACGCAGCTCCTCGAGTCGCGCTGGCTCACGATCGGCTCGAACCTCTTCCACGTGGGCGCCCTGCTCGCCATCGTCGGCCACATCGTCGGCATGATCTTCCCCGAGAGCCTGACCGAGCGGTTCGGCATGTCCGAGCACATGTACCACGTGCAGGCGGTCGGTGTCGGCTCCTTCGCCGGGTTCCTCTGCATCGCGGGGCTGGTGATCCTCGTCGTGCGCCGCCTCTCCGTCCCGCGTGTCGCGGCGACGACGAGCACCGCGGATCTCGTCATGTACGCCGTCATCACGGTGGCCATCGTCACCGGGCAGATCGCCACGGCCGGCTACCAGGTGCTGACCGACGGATACAACTACCGGGAGACCATCGCACCGTACATGCGGGGTCTCATGGTGTTCGACCCGAGGCCGTCGCACATCTCCGGAGCCCCGGTCCTCTACCAGGTGCACGTCCTCTCGACGTTCGCGCTGTACGCCCTGTGGCCCTTCACCCGCCTCGTGCACGTTTGGAGCGTGCCGTGGCGCTACCTCATCCGCCGGCCGCAGGTCGTCCGCGCGCGCCGCGGCACGGTGCGCGACGGGGCGCGCAGTCGCTGAGGCCGGATCGCGTCAGACGGGCGGGCCGGTGACGGCCCGCCCGCCGGGCGTGCGCGCGTTCACACGGGTGCCCGCCGCCTTGAACGACGCGGTCATCGTCCGGCCGACCCGGATGTCCATCGCCTCCGCCGACGCCGCGGTGATCTCGGCGATGAGCGGGCCGACCTGCACCCGCACGCGGTTGGCGACCGACACGACGGACATGACCGTGCCGGTCACGCTGTTCAGCATCGATCCCCCCGGTGGCGCGGAGTCGAGCGCGATCTCCCACGGGTAGACGATCACGTCCACCGGTCCGCTCGCGCGATCGGTCGAGTGGATGCGCGTGCCGTCCTCGAGCACCACGAGCGTGAGGTCCGTCCCGGTGTCGGGCGAGGCCGTTCCCGGGAGGACGTTCGCCCCCGTGAAGCTGGCGATGAAGCCGTCGGCGGGGTGGGTGAGAAGCTCGTGCGCCGTGCCGATCTGCTTGAGCTCGCCCCGGTCCATCACGCCGACCCGGTCGGCGAGCAGCGCGGCCTCCAGGAAGTCGTGGGTCACCATGATGACCGGGATGTCCAGCCCGCGCACGAGCTCCGCGAGTTCCGACGCGACGATCGGCCGGGTCTGCGCGTCGAGGGCGGAGAGCGGTTCGTCGAGGAGCAGGAGCTCCGGGTCGCACGCCAGTGCCCGTGCGAGCGCCACCCGCTGGCGCTCCCCGCCGGAGAGCCGCGACGGACGGGCCGCGGACAGATGCGCGATCCGGAAACGGTCCATCAGGTCGTCGACGGCCCCCCGGGCGCCGAAGGCGATGTTGTGCCGGACGTCGAGGTGCGGGAAGAGGGCGTAGTCCTGGAAGACATACCCGATCCGGCGGCTCTCCACCGGGACGTCGACACGGTGGTCGGTGTCCGTGAGCGGGCGTCCGTTCAGGATCACGTGCGCCGTCGCCGGACGCTCCAGCCCGGCGATCGTCCGCAGCACGCTCGTCTTCCCCGACCCGGACGGTCCGACGAGGGCGAGCGTCTCCCGGCCGAGGGAGATCGTCAGATCGACGACGAAATCGCGTCGCGGGAGTCGGATGTCGACTTGGAGCGGGTCCATAGGGGAAGGATCTTCGTGGTGAGGAGGACGAGGGCGCTCACGATGATGAGGAGCCCCCCGAGGGCGAGTGCCAGGTCGAAGTTCACATCGAACTGACGGTAGATGGCGAGGGAGAGGGTCTGGGTGACGCCTTGCATGCTCCCTGCGAACATGATCGTGGCACCGAACTCGCCGATGCCGCGGGCGAACGACAGGGCCGCTCCGGCGGCGAGTCCGCGCAGGGCGAGCGGCAGCACGATCCGGCCGAAGACGCGGAGCGGGCCGGCTCCGAGCGTGCGGGCGGCGTCCACGAGCCCGGCGTCGACGGCCTCGAATGCCGCAACGGCCTGTCGCAGGTAGAAGGGGCTCGCCACGTACGCGACGGCCATGACGACGGCGACCTCGGTGAAGGCGATGGAGATGCCGAGTGCACTGAAGGCGCCGCCGAGGAGGCCCAGATCGCCGAAGGCGGCCAGGAGACCGATGCCGGCGACCGCCGGCGGCATGACCAGGGGCAGTTCGATGAGGGTCACGGTGACGGCGCGTGAACGCACGGAGCGCGTCGCGATGAGGTACGCCGCCGGGGTGCCGATGACGAGGATGAGCACCTGGGCGATGAGCGTCGTGCGCACGGTGACGATGATGGCGTCGCGCGCCTCGGGGCGGCCGAGCTGTCCGACGAGGTCGGCCGGAGAGACATGCGTGAAGATCGCGACGACCGGCAGGAGGAGGAAGACGAGCACCACGACCGCGGCCCCGCCGAAGACGATCCCGAAGAGCGCGCGACCGGCCCGGCCACCGCCCGTGTGCGTCACCTCTCGACCATGACCGATGTGGCCTTCACCACGCCGGTCGCCGGTGACCCCGGCTGCAGGTCCAGAGCCTCGGCCGCCTCGCGGGTGATGATCGCCACGACACGCGCGGGTTCGGTCACCTGGATCTCGACCTGCGCGAGGAGACCGTCGATCGTCACCGAGCGCACCGTGCCACGCAGGCGGTTGCGGGCGCTCAGGCTCTCGTCGGACGCCGCGCGGAGCCGGTCGACCTCGGACGCCGGAACAAGTCTGCGGTTCGCCGAGTCGCGGAGGGTGACCAGACGTCCGGCGCGGTCCCAGCGTCGGAGGGTGTCGAGGCTGATCCCGAGTGCGCGTGCCGCCTCGCTCGCGCTATAGGGGGGACGTTCATCCGGGTCATTCATCGGTATTCACTACCTCCGTCGATGTATACAATTCTGATTATGCAACGCATAGGCAGACTTCACAAGATCACCGCATGGACACGTCGGCGTCGTAATGTCATCGCCCTCGCCCTCGCGGTCATAATTCCGGCAGGCGTCCTCAGCGGATGCGGCAGTTCGAACAGCACCACGGTATACGCCGCCGCGTCACTCCAGGAGGCGTTCCCCGCGATCGATTCCGGTGCCACCTACAGTTTCGGCGGATCGGACAAACTCGCGACGCAGATCGAGCAGGGTGCACCCGCCGACGTCTTCGCATCGGCGAGTGCCAAGTACACGACGAAGCTCTACGAGGAGGGGCTGGTCGACAAGCCCGTCACCTTCGCGTCCAACCGGCTCGTCCTCATCGTCCCGAAGGCGAACCCGGGGAAGATCACCACCGTCTCCGACGTCACACGTCCCGGGACGCGTCTCGTCGTCGCCGCCGCCGGTGTCCCGGTCGGCGACTACACACGGAAGGTGCTCGGTGAGCTCAAGCTCGACGACGCCCTCAAGAACGTCGTCTCGGAGGAGAGCGACGTCAAGGGGGTGACGGGCAAGATCGCCGTCGGCGGCAACGCGTACGGCGGGTTCGTGTCCGCGACCGACGTCCCG